>JAYPLH010000290.1:0-1800 GCA_038365355.1 Fidelibacterota bacterium | reverse complement strand
ACTTACTTGTTGATTTTTTTTCTGTAAGCAATTTTTAAATTTTTGATTAGTAGACAATAATCGACTTTCAAACTTTTTTCTATATTCTTTTGGTAATTTATTTAAAGCAATTCCAGAAGACATTCGAAGTCCGAAACCAATAGTTTCATTAACTATATTTGTCTTTGATAATAGTTCAACATTGGATTTTATTGATGTATTTGATTTAATGCCTTGTAAATAACTATCTAAGTTTTTTGTATTGTTCCATCTATAGTTACTATCAAAACTATGTGCAGATGGCCCAAAACCCAAGTATGGTTCGATATTCCAATAATGCAAGTTGTGTTTACATTGTAAACCTGGTTTTGAAAAATTTGAAATTTCATATAAGCTGTAGCCATTGGAGGTTAATCTCGCAATGGTATTTTCAAAAAATTTAGCGTTTATCTCTTCTTTAGGCATTAAGACAGTCTTTTTTTTAACCATCCCAAATAATTCAGTACCTTTTTCAACAGTAAGACTGTAAGCAGAAATATGCTCAGGGTTTAGTCCTATTATCTCTTCCAAATCTGATTTCCAAAGTTTTAAGGTTTGCCCTGGCATAGAGTGTATTAAATCAATATTAATATTATCATATCCAATGTCCCTTGCATTATGAAATGTTTGAAACACTTCTCTTCTATCATGAATGCGAGTAAGAAATTTTAATAATTTAGGTTGTAAAGATTGAACGCCAATTGAAAGTCTATTTATTCCATGATCTTTATATAATTTTAAATGCTCAGTAGGTGCTTCACCTGGATTAACCTCAATTGTAAATTCTACTAAGTTAGATAGATCAAATTTTTTATATAATGCAGAAATTATTTTTTCTATCTTTTCGCCATTAATTAGGCTTGGTGTCCCACCACCAATAAAAATTGTATCAAATGTCCATTCCGAAACATCTGAATTACACATCTCTATTTCTCTGGTAATCGCATTTATGAAACTTTGAATACTATCTTCCCTTTCAGTTATAGAGTAAAAGTCACAGTATATACACTTTACTGTACAGAAAGGTATATGGATATATATTCCAGCCTTTTTCATATGAAAAATTACTGTTCCTTAATTAAAATTTTCATTACAATGTGTTTTATAAAATTCGTAGCTTAGCAGAGATATTTGTAAAATGTTAATCAACATAAAAACTGCCATAACAAAAAAAGATAAAAAATATTGTTTATTTATAAGGAAAGAGGTGTTCGTTAAGGAACAAAGGATTCCTGAAAAAATAGAATTTGATGATAAAGATGTGTATTCTACTTATTTTATTGCAAAACACAAAAATCAACCTTTAGGGACAGCTCGTTATCGCTCTACTAAACAAGGTATAAAACTAGAAAGGTTTGCAGTTCTCAAAGATTTTAGAGGTTTAGGCGTAGGTAAAGCTTTGTTGGGCTACGCTATAAATGCACTTGGAAGAGAAAATAAAATTTATTTGAATGCTCAAGAACAGGTAGTAGGATTCTATAGAAAATTAGGATTTAAAAAAATAGGAGTGAGGTTTTTTGAAGCTGACGTTCCCCATTTTAAGATGATTTTAAAATGAATAATAAAAAAGTAGATTTGAAAAAAATTTATGAGTTCATTAAACCTGAATGGTTTTTTATTGTCATCTCTTTATTATGTGGATTATTTTTTGTTCTTTTTAATAGCATTTCAATTTGGTTAACTGCTTCTTTGATCAATAATGTGCTAATGGATTTTGATAGCCTACTTTTAGAACAAAGCACTCTAATTAATCAAGAAATAACTACGGTTAATCAAAAATTG
>JAYPLH010000289.1:0-1822 GCA_038365355.1 Fidelibacterota bacterium | reverse complement strand
CATCTATTTCATACGTTAAAAACTGGTAGAAAAGTTTCTTTTTGGTATGGTGCTCGTTCTGTTCGAGAAATGTTTTATGATGATCAGTTCAAAGAAATTGCAAAACAATTTCCAAATTTTTCTTACAATGTAGCTCTTTCAGAGCCAATGGAAGAAGATAATTGGACAGGATATACCGGTTTTATTCATCAAGTCCTTCACGATCAATATCTTAAAGATCACGAAGATCCCACTGAGCTTGAGTATTATATGTGTGGTCCTCCTCCTATGATTAATGCATGCGATAATATGCTTGACAGTTTAGGAGTAGAAAAAGAGATGATAGCCTACGATAGCTTTGGGTAAATTTTTTATTATCAATCAAATTATAAAAACCCAACTCTTGTTGGGTTTTTTATTATTCTGTTTCAATTGCAGCACTCCTATTAATCAATTGTCACTTAATGGAGAAACAATGGGTACTACATATAATATAAAAATTGTCACGGATAAAAATTTTGATACCACGGAAATAAAAACTTCAATCGATTCTATCTTAAATAATTTTAATAGGCAAATGTCAACATGGGATCCAAAAAGTGAAATTTCAACATTTAACAGATGGAACTCATTGGATTCTTTCAAAGTTTCCAAATATTTTTATGATGTTGTAAAAGAAGCATTAGTTATTTCTGAACAATCACAAGGAATGTTTGATATTACAGTTTTTGATTTGCTTTCCCTTTGGGGTTTTGGTCCAAATCCGAAATCAGGAATTCCAGAAAAAAATAAAATTGATTCGGTTTTGACCTACACAGGATTTCAATTTTTAAATGCAAAAGAATATAATCTCATAAAAAAACATAAAAAGACTCGAATTGATTTAAATGCAATCGCAAAGGGATATGGAGTAGATATCATTTTTGATTACATTCAATCTTTAGGTTATGAAAATATTTTTGTTGAAATTGGTGGTGAAGTGAGGTTTTCTGGACATAATAGAAATTTTGATAATTGGTCGATTGGACTTGAAAATCCACCATCAGGATTAATGGACGTAGAAGACCCTTTTTTTGGGATATTTAAGGGAGAATCTGCTGCTGTTGCTACCTCAGCAAATTATAGAAACTTTGTTGATCTTGATGGAACGATTTTAGGACATACAATTAATCCAAAAACAGGGTTCCCCGTTCAAACAGATGTCTTATCCGTATCAGTTGTTGCTGAAACATGTATGGAGGCTGATGCCTGGGCTACAGCCTTAATGACTTTATCTTATGAAGACGGTTTAAAAATTCTAGATAAGTTTAAAAATATTGGTGCAGCTTGGTTATTGAAAACTGATAAGACAACCAGAGTTATCGCAAAAAAAGGAGATTTTAGGATTATAGAACCTATTTTTGAAATGAAATAGACTTAGTCAGATGGGATTTCATTATCACATTTATTTGGATCATTTCCGCATATAGAGCAGCTACCTTCTGAGGATAAACCGCCACATGATCCTGATAAGGGTTTCCTGTTAAAAATAACGCCAATTGACATTCCTGTAATGGCTAGTATTAAAATAAAAACACCTAAAAATATTTCCATGCATAAAATTAAACTTATTTTAGCATTATTTTTATATATAATATTGACCGATCGTGTTTTTACATTAACAAGTAAAAGCGTAATTTTATAACTTATTTTTAGGAGAATAATTGCAATGATAAAGAACTACAAAATATTTTTATTATTTCTATTCAGCTTGCCTACGACTATTTTTGCTGGTGCAGAGGGTGCTCCTCATCTTAATGGACAAGACCTAGCTATTTTTTGGGTTCTTCCTTTTGTAGGTATT
>JAYPLH010000048.1:0-10119 GCA_038365355.1 Fidelibacterota bacterium | reverse complement strand
GAATCAAGATTATCAATCAATGGAAAATTTGAAAGTGTGTCTTTGTTTGCATACACAGATAGATCAGGTAGATTGTCAAGATCAGAATAATCGCCTCCTTGAGAATAATTAGCAGTATCTGATTTCATCGAGTAAAGTACGGAGGTCAAAGCCTGTCGAGGGGACAATGGCACATTCTCTACTATAATTTCGAGGTATGACTCTTCAGAGCTAAAATCCACAGGATTTTCTAATCCTAACGTTGCGCTGATAATTCCATCCTTAACATTGATGTTTTGATTTTCCTCCCATAAAAGTTCACCTTCTGTGAGGGCGTTGAAGAACCTAAACTTGACCATGTAAGAACCATCATTTACAGGGCTACCGTTTGCCTTTGTTAGCAAACCCTGATAGGATAGAGTTTTGGGTATAGTTAAATCCCGATTTAAGCTTAAAGTGTTTTTATAGCTAGGATTAGTTACAGCTCCTCGTTCTGAAATATGCTTTTGTGCATACACCAAATAGAAAAGAGCTAGAGCGTATATCATCTTTTTCATGATAAACTCCTTTGTATGATAAATGAATTAAAAAAGTAATTTTACTATAAAGGAAAATCTGGAGGAAATTCCGGAACTTCCTCAGTTAAAAGATCTGAAATACCCTGATTAAGAAGGATTAATAATAATCCAAAAATTATTGGTCGTTTTTTTATGTAGGCTGACATGCGACTTCCATGTGAAGATATTCTGGTAAATACTGATGTTTTTTCTTTTGGGACTACGCCCGTAAGAACATTCTCAACTGCTCTCTTTACAGAATGTTCTAACCCATAGACTCCGTCTTTTTCTAAAGTAAAATATGGGTATTCTATAAAATCCATTTTGCTCTTTGGGGCTAAGTTTTGGAATTGTACTCTTGTAATTTTATGCTGTAATGAATGGGTAGTGTACAATGTGGTTAATTTATAATTGTTAACTCTTAATTGATCCATGTCAAAAATACGATTCGCTTTGTCCGTAATAGTACCTATGATTCCATCAGGAGTAACTACTCGAATAGATCCAAAAAGATTATCAGCAATATACAGTCTATTCGAAATGTCAAAGTCAATGCTCACTGGTTCACCTAAAGAAGACTCGGTTGCCATAACTCCGTCTAATGCTGTAGCAGATTTATTATCGGTACCAGCTACTACAATTACTTCATTATCATTTACTACTTTATAAACTTTTTTATCCAAAGCACTTACAACAAACAATTCGTCTTCATCATTTAGTGCAATATCAGAAGGGGTTTTGATCACACCTGACTGTAATAGTACACTTTGTACACCCTTCCTATCAAACTTTCTTATTGACCCATCACCTAAAAACAAAACAATAATTTCCTCTGAACTATTCAAACGAATCGATGTTGGAATTGTAGGCTCTCCTTCAATAAGATCTCCATTTTTATATCGCGGAGCAGAATAAATCGTACTCGCAACACCCTCAAAAACCCAAAATACAGAATGATTGGACTGATCTGTTATGTATAACTCACCCAACCGGCCGACACATACGCCTGAGGGATGATCAATACTATTCCCCTCTGGTAAGCTTTTAATCATGCTTAAGGGCTTTAAGTTTTTACCTAGATTAAAAATATCCTGCTTGTTTCCAGAAACCAAAATAGAAGAGCCAGTGGAATCAAAAGATAAGTATTCCGGATACCGCAAAATACTGTCAGCAGCAGGATTAAATACAACTGGATTTGAGATCCATTGATTTACTGGTTCACTACTATAGATATCACTTAAGGTAAAATAATGAAATTCTAGCTGATCATATTGATTAACCCCCCAAGAAAGTACACGATTAGCTCTTTCTAAATATGCATTCTCTGCAACACAATCATAGTCCTCACAATTAAAATTATAACTTAAGGTAGTATCTACTATTTCAGTATAGGTCAATGTATCTGTTGTAAATTCGTCTTTGTATACTCTATAAACATAATATGCTTTTTTTGTTGTTGATGTGTCATTAATGGTAAAAGCTTTAAAAACTGTGTCTACTGGATCTGTTGAGAAACCTGACAGATCTTCGCCCGAAGAAACAGTATCAAGATATGCTATTGCTATTGTATCATTTTCAATCCGTGTAAAACTATACGGTTTGTTTACAGAAATCTTTTTTGGTATAGTTCTATTTGGATCAAGTACATGCTTCATTCCTCTTTCTTTTAAAAACGCATAGATATTTTTATTAATTAGATTGACCTGCATCGAATTCAAATCTTTTTTATGAATTGGCTGAATAGTTATTAAATCCTTTTGAATCAAAGTTGCAACTAAAGGCTCTCTTCGATTGGTACTTTCGTCTATCGCCAACGTGTCCTCTAAGTTTAAATCCACCCCTGAAAAAGCATTTATGTTTTCCATATCCAACGGTTGCTCGATAGTTATGATTAAAGTATCTCTATGAGTAGTACCTACATGATTTTGAACCCGTAAAACCACTTCATATGCTTGCCCAGGTAGATTCGGAACATCAAACTCCAAAAATTTATCTCTTGTTGTTAATGATCGAACACTTTGATTCCCATTTTGATCTGGATCATATAATAGAGGTGTGTCGCTATCAGAAAAGTTATAGTCATCAGCACCTATCATATTAGGCGGGAATAGCCATTCATAAGTAAGAGATCCGTTTTGTGGTTGGGATCTAGAGCCATCTAAAATGATTGTGGTTAAGGATGAAGCAGTTATATCCTCCCCAAGATCAGCAAGAACACTTCCCGGAGGAATCTTTTTTGGGGATAGGTCTTCTGAGTACAGCACTTCCTGACAAAACAAGAAGCTACAAAATACAATGTAAAATGATGCAAAAAACGATCTCATTCTACAGTTATTTTAATGAAATTAAATTAAAAATTCGCTCGGTAATTGAGACCTAACCAAAATTTTGAATCAGGCATCCAATTTCCAGTATCTAGAGTACTATTTTTAGAAAGATGTGTTAAAGATATGCCAAATTCATCTGACAAATTAACATTCAAATTGGTGAGCATATTCATCCCAGATATATACTGTAATGAAAATTCATAAAAGGGAACTTTAGAGACTTGCAAAACATCTAAAAATGAAAGTCTTTCTATGAATTTCGGCTTTTGCCCAATGTTGCCTACTAAATCAAAACGTATGTAAAATGAATTCATCCTAGTATAAGATTCTCCATCTTTTATTGGCATCGCATCAAAAACTACTGATTCAACTCCTCCGCTATCTAAGGCTGTACTAAAAGATTTCTGTCCATAAAATGTTCTTTCATATAATTCTTGATTATTATCAATTGCTTCCTGACGAGTATCCTTTAGCCTATGTGCTATTTTAACATAATGAAAACCAGGTGAAGCAGATAATCTACCAATAAAAGAAAATTTAATAGGTACTTGTACAGTTGAAGCAACTAAGGCATAACTATCCAAAATATTTACATTCTCTGTTTCTTCATCGATTTCCATCCAAGTATCAACATCGGTAGCAGGAGTAGAGGGAGACAAGTCATTCAACGAATTTAATTTATTTCCTGAACTTGAGGGATAGAAACTGAAACCAATTAAAGCATGTAAATTAGTCTTTGTGGAAAAGAGATTATCAATATTCCCTCGAGCATATAAACCAAGGTATTCATTGGAAGGGGTATCTACATTATCATAAGGAGTTGTTCCAAAATCAAAAGCGAATGGGACACGAACACCAAACTCTGATCTTTGCGTAGCAACTCCTAATTCACTTGATCCGGCAAGCAACCCTGGTAGTCCAATTATTGCGTTCCCAACTCGAAAATTCGATGCATATTGTAGAAGATTTGATCTCATTGAAAATGAGGATAAAGACATCTTGAAATTATTTGCATGCCATATAGAAAAAGGAGAACCATATCCGGCCATTAACCTTTCAGACTCACTTTCATGAAAAACAGTCTCGGACTCACTTGTTAAATATTCATCTTTGGATATTAAAACATCCTGAATATCCTGACTGAATACCCAATCTACTTTTTCTCTATCAATAATGGTGAAATCCAACCCGTTTCCATACCAAATCTCATAGATTTCACTATCATTTCCTTTTTGCTGAACCACTATAATTTGATCGGTAGATTTCATCTCTTTTATGGAGGTTCTGTCTCCTTCATCAGCAGATTCACCGTCCCCTGCATCAGAGTACCTTAATTTCATATAATTTAAGACTGCATCTTCCATAAGTATATGGTAAGGCTGATGATCAACAGTCCAAGAGACAAATTTTCTTTTATCTAGAGTAATCACCTCTGTTTCAGCTGCATCTTTTACTTTTACCACTACTTCACCGTCAACATATAATTTATCATCTTTTAAATCAAAAGCTCTATATGATATGTTATAAACATTATCTTTATTCCTATCAACAGGATTTTCATAATCTGGGAGCCTTAGAAAAGCAATGTCACCTGATCTAGTAATTTTAAAGTGATCTTTATCATCGCTTTTTACCAATTTGTACTTAACACTAGATTGATCCTTGTCTGGATCTTCTACCTGCAGTCTACCAACTATTTTTCCTAAATTTTCCGCATGGCTGAAAGATAGCTTCTTTTCACCTTTCAGTATTGGCTTCTCATTACGATTTTCTACCTCAACAAATACCTGACCAACAAAACTTTCACTTCCTGAATCCGTTACTTGAACAGAAACAGAAAAATTTTGTTCAGTTTCAAAATCAAAAGTTCTCTTCGTTACTAAGTTAAGTCCCTGAACCGAAAAATCTTCTCTGCTATCCCTAGCAATACCAAATTTAAACTTGTCACCAGCGTCAGGGTCTTCTACATTTAAAGTTCCAACTACTGTACCTGCAGGAGAGCTTTCCTTTACTGTATTTTTCGACAAAGACAGACCTGTAGGTGCATCATTTACTGGATTTATATTGACTCGAACCTGACCTGATCCGGTAGCCGTTCCAATATCTACCTTATACTCAAATTTATCAACTCCATTGACATTTGCATTTGGTGTGTAAATAATTTTATTATCCTTGATAGCCACGGTTCCCATGGTTGGCTCAGTTTTTATTTCGATGGATAAATTAGTTTTATCCACAATATTATCGTTTCTTAATACATTGATTTTTACTGATTCATCTTCCTGAACTTGCGCATTGTCTGCTTTGATAGCTAACCCACTTTGAGCCAAGGTTATCGAAAACAATAAAGGAACAAAAAATATAATTCTTGTCTTGTAAAACATATCCATCCTTAGATTATTAAAAATTTACCGAGATAAAAGGAGATATAATCATAGTACCTGCATTTTCACCCTTTTCATTAGGCCTAAAACCAGGATACCAAGTCCATTTACTGCTAGGATTATCCCGATTATCTTTAAAGTCCACACTCGAATTACTTGGATAAAGAGTAATATCCATACCTACACTTACCATTTTGTATGCGTTTGTCTCAACACCTAAGCTGTAAGCTTTAAATCCACTACCTGATACATTGAATTGAAGATACGCTTTTGACTTTTTATCATCAGTAACCCCTTCTACTTTGGCATAAACTCCCAGAGCATTAGTACCCGAAACCCTATCGGTGACCAGAAGTTCATTATTTTCATTCACCCTTCCATGAAGCAGCTGAGTAAAGGATAAACCTGCCTTTAAACGCATGGATCCATAAGGTTGAACGACCTTTAACTCTCTACCTTTACCTTTACGAGCTCTTACAACTCCTGTGGCAGCACTTACAATATTTTGATCTTCAGATGACAACGCGTCCAAGGGAACCGCCATAGTTTTTTCTCCATCCCACTTTAACCTACCAACAAACGCTTTGTCTTCATCCGAAAGCTTTTTTATATCCAAAGGAAATTCTCTGCCATCATCAACTCTCTTCAGCTTTAATGATTTCTTGGACCTCTCAACGAGTTTAGCTTTTACCACACTTCCAGAGACAGTTGTCCACTCTTTTCCTTTTTCTGCAATTTTATGTGCTTTCTCATCTTTTTCAATAACCAATACAACTTTATTATCTTCAACACTTTGGAAAATTGCGTTATAGTCTTCACCATCAATATTCCATTTTCTACTCTTCGAAATCAACTTTTCAGCCTTAGCTTTTTCTTTCTTTTGATCTTTGATCTTTTCACCATATTTAGAATCAACTTTCCTATTTATTTGAAAAGTATTGCTCCAATAAAGAATACCACTGCTCGAAGGAACCATTATATGCTTCCTACTATAAACCTTTTCTTGATCATAATCTTGACCATCTACATCCATATAATTAATTTGGCCTCCAAGTTTGTGAGTATCAAACTTGAATCCAAATCCTAAATTCCCTTCCAAAGGATGTCCTATATCTTTAATCACTGATTCTGTATTGCCAGGAACGATCAAATAGGTACTTACGATATCATTAGATACACCCAATAAAAGATTTTCAGATAGCTCCCGCGACAAGCCAAGATCCATGAAACCTTTTTCTAGCCTAAAAGCGAGGCTTCCGCTTTTCTGTCTAATAAAACCTCGTCCAGAAGTACTAACGCTAATTTGTGAATTAGACCACCAAAATGCATCTCTAGCATCCTTAAAACTTCTTTCCTTAAAAACATTATCTACTGTACTAAACTCCTCAAGCTCAGAAAGATCTCTCCTGTTTACATCCTTCCATTTATATTCACGAGACATTAACAAGTTAAGCTTTAGAGGATCCATTTTTTCTACTTCTTCCATATCAAATGAAATATACTGTCCCATTTGATAATCTTTCGCTTTAAGCTTTTTCAATTTTATTGAATTTTCTTCCACGTCCATTTGTACAATAACAGAAAAAGAAGCCTGAATACTATTTTCTTCAAACTTATCAACCTCAATTAATCTATTGATGTATGATTCAATAAATTCACTGTTCACTCCAGCATCAACTATTTCCCAAAATATAGATTCTTGAGCAACTAAACCATTAAGCAACCAAAACCCAGCAATTATTCTTTTTATAATTTTAATCATAATATTCAAACTCATTATCTGAAACAGTTTCTGCTTTGTACTTATCAACGACCTTTATTCGTATCTCTGTAGTCTCACCAAATTGCGGTTCATCCATCTCAAAACTATATTTCACTACTCTACGATTCCCGATTCTTTTTTCCGGCTGTTCTTCATCAAGCTTCCCATAAATTCCCGATAAAGGGACAACTGCTTTTTTACCATTTTTATTACCGTATGTTGTAACAGTAAGCATCATGTTATTTGACCCCTTACCCATTCGCTTAAAATCTAATTTAGGAGGAGGAATTTTTCTTACCTTCACCTTATGGGTAAGACCTTTAACGGCATTGCCATCCACAAAAGTTTTAAATACAACTTCTCCTCTACTTTTTGGAGTGAATTTTGCTTCGAAAGAATTAAAGGTTTTCTTATTAACTGCAGATCCTGATATTTGTACAGATATTCGATCTCGATCCACATCTTTTACTCTACTATCAAAAATATACTTTTCACCTATGTAAATTTCCTTATCTTCAGAAGGCGAACTGTACTGAGGATCTACGGCAACAATTTTAGCAGATGTTATGCTAGACTTTTTATCACGTTTCCTTAAACCCAATATTTCAACCGTACCATCAAAATTACCAGTTCCTTTAACATATGCCCTAGGTAAACCAGGGAGTAGTTCCTTCACAAGGTCTTTACCACTTGATATTTCCAAATCATAATCGGCATCTGAGTTAACACCTCCTACGCTAAATGGAATTTCCCAAGCAAGCCCCTTCAAGACTGTATACTTTTCTTTATCAAAGAGTACAAAAAATTCCGATTGCTGACCATCCATATAGATTAATGTAACAGGCGTATCGAATGATCTATCGATACCGAAACTACCTTCACGGGAAACTTCACTATTGATAATTTTTAAAAGTTTATCAGTAACCTTGTAACTACCAAAAGCATCTGACCATTTGTTATAGGTAACACTATCAATATCAGGAATGAACTTTACACCAAGACTAACATTAAAAGGCTGATTTAAATAGTTTTCTTCAACAGAAGATAATTTAACTTTTGCCACATATCGACTATCGCCTCCATCAGCATACGGCTCAATAGTTACCGAATCAAGCTCCCATTCATATTCTTCATCAATAGTAACCCCTTCATCTCCAACTTCGACAATAGGAGTGGTAAAGCTTGGCGTAAACTCAATAGAACCTTTTTCATACTGACCGTCAACATCAAAAAGCAACCTGTAATAATCAGGATCATCATAGTTTGATTCGACATTACTAACCTCAACTAAGGTCTGGAGCTTATCTTGCGCAACATTTTTGAGTATGTCATCTTGCCTTTGCATGTAAATTGAAAGCTCACCTTCAATTGCAAATAGACTTAAGATAGCTCCTAAATTAATAAGGAAGTAGACTTCTACTTTTTTCATATTATAAACCTACTTTTTAATAGCTTTGGAAAGAATTTCATTCACCTCTTTCCGAATTTCTTCCTGCACCTTACCCTTGGCAAGGTTTGCAAGCCCCTCACCCATTTGGGCAACTTGGACAACTGCTTTTGTTAATTCTGATATTTCTTTACTATCCATATCAGCAACACTGCCACTAGAAACCACTTTTGATCCTCCATCATCAGGCCCCAAATTGTAAATACTTTGAGCATATAATATAAGTAGGAAAAACTCAAGCACAAGCGCACCAATGGATAAATAAGTCATTATTCCAACATGATCTGGATCTAGTGTAGCAAGTATGGAACGAAAGCCAACTATTACAAGAAGGAATGCAGCGCCTCCATAAACCAACGCGGTCCTTGCATTTATATCTGATCTTAATTTCATTTTAATTCCTTTATTTTTTAATAATTATTGTATTGTGAAAATTTTTGATTCTGTTGCAGTGTAGCAACCATCAGAAACAGAGAAAATCAAGGTTTTCTCGCCATTGTTGCTCGATCCAGGAGTAATTACAACTAATCCTGACTGATCAATTGAAATCCAACTTAATTGAGACGAGTAATACGTATTAGAACCTATTTCCACAGCTAAATCAAAAGTAGTTTGATCTTGATTTGGGTCTACCCACTCGACTGTAAATTCTAATGACTCAATAACATCAGTATCCATTTGAGAAGGAAAGCTGCTTAGATTAGAAAAGGTTGGAGCGTCATTAGCTATGACAGTTATATCAAACTGGTATTCTGTAGACTTAGGTGAATTTAAGCGGTTATCTTCCAATCTTAGCACTACACTAGAGGAACCCTCATCATTATTTTCTGGAGCTGTAAAACAGAATAATTTTCCATCCTCACTCCAATTCATCCAACTAACATTTTCATCTACAGAAAAAGATACAATATCATTACCTGCAAAATTTTGAGTACCATTATTAGGATCATACCAGCTAAGGTCTACCAATTCTTGATTAACATTCCAACAACCAACAACAATATTCTGAGGTATGGATGATGTACTGTTAAATAACGGCGCTAAATTTTCTCTTACTTCAATATTCACTTCTTCTTGAACGTCTATTTCACCATCTGAAATTGTCAAAACAAATGAGTTATTGCCAATATCACCTGTCTCAGGTGTACCTGCCATCTGACCTTCACTAGAAATATTAAGCCACCCAGGGCCGGAGTGAGTAAGAGTTGGATTTTGGCCTTCATCTGTATCCGTCCACTCTACTTTATTAAAATTATATTCAATATTCTCATCCGCATACCTTACAACCTCATTAATATTCGTATAGTAAGGTGTCTCATTTACATCTACAATTTGGACAGTAACAAGAAAATCACTACTCTGAGCTGCAGGACTATCATCAGTAGCTTTAATTGTTAGCTCAACTTCTTTTGACCCCCCAATAGCTTCAAAATTGATATCATTAGTATTTGTTTTAAGATTAGCTATACCCGTGCTATCTTCCACAACTATTTTAAAAAAGTTCACATCTTGCCCATCAATTGTTTGCTTATCTAGAGAGTAAGAAACTTCATCGTCAGGATTAGGATCGGTTGCATTTAAAACTCCAATTGAAAGATTAGATGCAGAGTTCTCCGGTAATTGCCCCTTCCCATTTTCACCAGCAGCAATAAGCCAATTGATT
>JAYPLH010000288.1:0-1853 GCA_038365355.1 Fidelibacterota bacterium | reverse complement strand
CTGGTACAGCCAAAATTATTAATGGGATGAGGCGAACTAGAGGTTAGATACAAATCAAGATTAGGATGAGTAGTGTATGGTTGCGGTGCATCAACATAATCTGGATTATCGATTCCAAGGTGACAACTAGTACATCTGTCAACCACTGGAACGGATGCAAAATTCACATCATATTTAATATCGGCCACAACAATCTGATTTACTTTATAATAAGGGTCTAAAAAGTCTAATATGGGGAGATCCCGAACAATGTCACCAAGCTTATTTGCAAGAGTCATTTGATCTCTATCAAGTTTATTTAATTTGTTCTTTGCTAGATTGTAGTCTTTGGTGAATCTAGCCAGCGCGTCTTTCTTCTGTTTTACATCTAGTTTTATCGATTTTATCTCGGATTCAATTGCTGATATTTCTATTTCAGATTTTTCTTTGTTTAACCTTAGTTTATCTAATTTATCTAAAGCTGAGTAGTATTCATCTCTGTAACTAGGGCCACCGCCGCTTACATTATCGGTCTCTACAAGATATTTTAACGCTTCAACTTCAGCTTTGTGACTTTGGTAAAGCATGTTCTGGTCATAGTGTAAATCTTTTAAATCATTTAATTTATCATCAAGTAATGCTAATTCTTCTTTTCGAGAATCAAATTCTTTTTGAGCGCGAGCGAGATCTTCTTCATAACCTGTTTTTTCAACTTCTATCTCAGCTGCTCTATCTAGTAACTTTTTTTTAGCAATTTCAACTTCCATCTTCCGAAATTCGCGCTGATAATCTTTAAACTCATCGTCGTTGTCATCTACAAAGACCCAAATGGTAACCGCTAGGAATATAATAGATGATATCGCAAACCATTTATTTAGTAGGCCGATGTCCCAATATCTTTCGTCGTTATTAAACATATATAATATTCAAATGTTAAAGAAGTATTCTGGAATTGAAATAAAGTAACTCAAATTAAACATCCATCGTAAATACATTTTTAGAGGTAAGGATAACATTACTAGTCCAAATATCATAAGGGAAACAAATCTAGTTGGGCCATAAGCTTCTACCATATCTTTCAAAACTGTTTTAGCTAAAAGAATTGGCAGAACGAATAGATACCCACCTACAGTAAGAAATCCTAAGAATTCTCGAAGAAGTATATTGTCTGGCAATCCTTGCCCAAGTAGTTTTACCCAAAAATATTCTGACAGACTAACACTATTTAAGGCCACAATTTTGTGGGCATCCCAATATTCAAATGGGCCGTAGAAATTCCAATTAGGACCACGGAAAAATGTACCTAAAACAATTAAAAACAGCCATAAGACAATCCAACCATACATAAAAATAAAAATACCAACCCTTCTTTCTTTAAATGAATAATAGCCATCCCCTTTTTTGTTAATATCCATGTAAGGTATAGCCATCAGTCCTACAACACAGAATATTGGTAAAACAATACCTGCTATCCAAGGATCATAGTAAACCAACATTTCTTGGAGGCCAAGAAAGTACCAAGGTGCTTTGGATGGATTGGGAGTTGCAGCAGGATTAGCAGGCTCTTCAAGAGGGGCTGCTACTACAATAGACCAAACGGTTAAAAAAACTGTAAATAAGATAAGAGCAATAAATTCAATGTATACCAAATCGGGCCATACAAGCACTTTATCATCAGGGTCATTATATTCCGAGGGTTTCAATCCTTTTTCAAGTCGCTCATCATTTATATACGCTTTCCGCATAGCAAGCCAAGTAAAATAGTAAATTGAATACACCATTAAGACAATGGGAAAATTATCTGCCTTGGTTAATATAATGTTGAAATTAGCGTCAAGGTAACCAATGATAAAAAAGGCAGTGATGACTAACAT
>JAYPLH010000287.1:0-1887 GCA_038365355.1 Fidelibacterota bacterium | reverse complement strand
AAAGGTCAATGTGAACTTCTTTCTCCCAGTCATTCCAAAAATTAGATCCATAATACGGATACCATGGGAAAAAAGAATTCCCTGTTACATGCATGCCAGTATTTGGATTAAACATATCATCTGGATCTATTGCAATTGAAACCACGGGTAAGGTGCTATTCACTGGGTCAAAAATATAACTTTTTGTAATTACATTACTTGGAATATACCCAGGGGCAATTGCTATAGCTCTTATAATGATCCCATTATAAGTAGGAGAGAAGTCCCAACCATAGTCATCAGATGTTTGAGTACCGTTAATTAGCAAATTATTATTTATTGCTATAAAATTATTATAAACATTAGAAGACTCGTTAGGCTTGGAGCCATCTGTAGTATAATAAATAGTTACATCTTCTGTTTCAGAGGTTATAAATAAATTAAAAAAATCATCTTTGAACCCACCTGGACTGGAGAACTCTGGATCTGATGTGTATCCGTAAAATGCCTCAGAGCCACTATTTGGTTCGCCGGGCGTGGGGTCATTGAATAACGATAGTGCTCCCCCTCCATCATTATAATACCCATATGAAATATCTTGATCCATTTCAGGAACATACATCGTATCTATCAAGTTACCACCTGCGTCACTTAAAAAGACAGTTTCTCCGCCTGAAGTTATTTTAAAATTCGTATGTAAATATGGATTCTGATAGTTTAGAAGTTCAGAAAATAAATTTTCTGTATTAAAAACATCAACATTCGAATCAGTAAATGAACCACCCTGAACAATTCTACTACCATTAATAGTAAGTGAATAACTACCACTATTGTAAAAATTTGAATTTTCACTATGTACATTGCTTCGGTAAGAAAGATCATCAAAATAGATTGCTCCATTTGAATTACCGGTTGGATTGTTAAACACTACAACAACATGTGTATTTAATGCTGCATCCGGGGCTACAGCCGCAATGTTTAATTTTATCCAAGTATCATCTGGGGAATTTGCTGTAACAACACTAGTCGTATGCTGACTTACCATGTAAGGCCCAAACCAGCCCCAACCCCAAAACTCAATATGAGCATAAGCTGTTTGTCCTGTCTGTAATGGATTTTCGCTATCTTGTTTAGCATATACAGTCATGTGATGAAGCTCACCAGGGTAAGCTGGTACTTCTTGCCAAAAAGCAACATAACCAGTAGATGTTGTACCAGATAACTCTAACGCTCTATAGCTTTCATTGTGACCTTCACCCTGTGCGCGATTCCAGTTACTAGCATTTACATCCAGTGGCCAGACATCCCACCCTCCATTTGTTTCCCAACCAGGATTATAAACTTCAACTGGAACACCGTCTTCACAACAGATGCCATCCCCCCAGCTATCTTGAATTGTAAACTGGTAATCTCCAGATGGTACATCTAAAGACCATTCATATATATCATTCAATGTTAAAGATCCAGGTGAAATACTTTCACTAAAATTGGTCCCATTAATCCCCATAAGCTGCCATGAGGTTTCTTCAGGATAACTATCAGTATTGATTTTAATATTCACCTCAGATGTTTCAGATGAAACAGGAGGAGTTTCAACATAGAAAGATAAAATTGGAAGCGCTGTCAAATCATTCAAATTTTCACTAGCATTATGAACCTGTAATGCGAGGACATTTTCTCCAACTATTAAATGATCTTTAATACTATCGATAAAAAATTTTCTGGGTTTTAACCCTCTATATATATTTGCTTCAACATTTGTTTCAGCAAACTGATCATATGGTACATACGTGTTTGGCTCACCAAGATTTTCTCTTAAAACTTCATCTCCATTTATATAAACCACAAAACCATCATCATAGTCCATATGTAAAAGACCATATATGATGTTTTCAATATCTTCAACTT
>JAYPLH010000047.1:8531-10357 GCA_038365355.1 Fidelibacterota bacterium | reverse complement strand
CTATATGTTTCACCTGTAGCTGAATTGGTAACTTCATTATCAGTATCAATAATAAATTTTCCAGTATTAAAAATATCATCCACCTTAAAGGTTGCAGATAATCTATTCTGAAGAAAAGATTTTTGGACACCGAGATTTATTCTGTAATTAGCAGGTATCTCTCCAGTAGTAATTTTCATTTTAGCTCTGCCATTTCCTGAAAGTTCAAGTCTTGCAATGGTTGGAATGTTTAGCGTTAATCTCCCTCCAAAGCCAAAGCCTCTACTTTTCCCATCGCCATCGACACTTGTTCCCTCTTGAAAAGAGTTCCAGCCCCAGCCCCACATCATTACGCTGGCTAGAGGCATCGGTCGATACATAATATTTCCACTAAAATTTTGACTTACAGAGTTCTCTGCATTTCCTGCGCTCATTATCTCATATGTAGTAGAGTCAAACGTAATATAATCTCTATCCCACCACATAATTACATCTTTTGTATTCTTGTAAGATGTAGACACGCTTACATTCATTTTTCTTGAGTTACTAGAATAGGTTAACTCCATAACATCGCTGTACTCAGGTTTTAAGTAGGGGTTACCGTTTCGTAATCTAGTGATATCGTAAGTGTTGTCAGGAAAAGGGCTAATGGTTCTTCTGCCTGGTCTATTCACTTTTTTAGAATAACCAAATTGAATAGTTTTTCTATCAGTAAGTTTGAAAAGTAAAAAGCCGCTGGGATAAATCTTAAAATAATCTGGATCATAAGGTCCTTCTTCGATACCTTTTTTAAAAAGATAGGTAAGGACATTTACTGAGTCATTTTCTGTCAACTCTGGTCCTTTAAGATTAGCATAAGTTTCTACTTGTTCAGCTCGAGCACCAAATTTAAATCCAAAGCGATCACTAAGCTCGTACTGAGCAACAATGTAAGCAGCATAAATATCTTCTTCATAATCATTCTCATAAATATTTTGTAGATAAGTAAGGTCTTTTTTAAAATCTCGAATTGTGGCTTTTGCTCCTATTTCATAGTCTAACTTATCCCCAAACTTATTTTCATAATCAATGGAGGCTGTAAAGTTATTATTATCCTCGAGTGCTTTCGTTGAATTTCCAGAAAAGTTAGCACCATATTCTGAATCCATTGTTCCAATCTCATTTACATCATCAACTTCATAAGAATAGCTTACATACGCATTTAGTAATTCTGCATCGGAATCAAATTTATTTTCATAAGAAAACACATGATCCATATGAAGACCTTCATCTGTTTCAGTAGTTTCTAGATTTCCTAGTAAGTTAGGGTTAATTGTATTGGCTCGGTAATTAAATTGCTGAAATGTTGTCTCTTTATGTTGGGAAATATCAAATGTGTATCCAACAGTGCTTGTTTTTGAAGGATAATAATCACCTCCAAACCTCATCCCAAAATCATTGGGTGTTTTTTTACGGTAGGTGTCAGTATTTATTGAATCAGTATAAGATGGATAAATATAATCAAACTCTCTTTTTCCATCTCCAATTCTATTGCCTGTACGATAGTTAGCATTGGTGAATACATTGAGCTTTTCTGTTCTATAATTAAGATTACCATTGAGGTTTTGTTTTCTATATTCACCTACCATTGATGATACTGTACCATTAAATCCATCTAGAGCACCTCTCTTCATAACAATATTAATAATTCCGCCAACGCCATCAGGGTCATATTTTGCGGACGGATTTGTTATAACTTCCACTTTTTCTATCATTGCTGCATTAATATGATCTACATTACCGCGTCTGCCACTCCCAGTTCTACCACTTCGTTTACCGTCAATAAGTACTGTTACATTAGCATCTCC
>JAYPLH010000047.1:0-8431 GCA_038365355.1 Fidelibacterota bacterium | reverse complement strand
CTGCCAAGAGGGATTTCAGTGATATTAAGATATCCATTTTTATCAGTAAGCCCTCCAGTTACTAGTTCATTATGTTCAAGTTCAACTAAGGATACGGAAGCATATTCAAGAGGTGAAGATGATAATGAGTCTAGAACAGTGCCTTGGACTACACCTATCGCTGGCATTTTAGGCTTACTTGAATGATTTTTGTGCGCGTAAATAGATGTTATTGCAAGGAGATAAAAATATGCAATAAAGCTAAGTGTTAATTTGTTTTTCATTTTTCCCTTTTGTTATAAATCAAATATTGTAATTTTATGATAATTAGAACCTGAATCGGTCGAAAAGTTAAATAAAATTTATTGTTTTACTCTAACAATAATATCTATAACAGGATGTGTTTTTGGAGCCGTGAGTGCATTTAAAACTTCAAACTGTAGTGTAAATTTTCTCAATTTTTCAATGGTTCTTACATCAATATTTACTTCACCATGGGCGGGGATCATTACCAAGTCTGTTAAATTATAAAAATCGTATTCGCTATGATTTCTCAAAGTATAGGGCGCATCTGAGTTATTAGAAATTGTAACATGCGCAACTGTGGTGTTCGTAAAATATTTAGCAGATTTTACTTCTAAAGTAGAATTAATAAGAGGAATAAGAAAGTCTCCCTTGCCTATTAATTTCTCTTTAAACCATACAACTGTTTGTCCTTTTTGTAGGGACCTTTTTAAGGAAGTCTTTGTTTTTTCGCGAGCAAAAACTAGTGTAACAGGTCTATGACCTCCTGAAGGAATCCGATACTGCCAATCTACAATCCCATGTATATCAGACGTCCCTAAAATTGTTAAATTGTAGTCTAAAGCTATTTGTAATGCTTCATTGGAAAAGGTGGTGTCATTCACAATTTCAATTCCTTCTATCAGCCCTTTCTCTATTAAATTTTTATGCATTGCACTTAGAGGTACACTGGCATCAGGAGATTGACTAGCCCAGTATGGGTGATTCCAAAAAATAAACGCATCTTGTTTGCGTGCTTCGAGATATGCATCAAGAGGGTCTTCTGTAATAAGTTTGTTTGCGTCTTTAATAAATATTGCATTTGCATGTCCAGGTGGCATATCTCTTGTAATTTCAGAACCGTTAAGTACCAATACATTTGAATTTTTTGCAAAGTTACTATGGTACTCGTAAGATCTATTCCTATCAGGGTGTGGGATATCATCTTTCCAAGGTTGATATTCAATATGTTCCGTAGTTGCAATAACATCTAATCCATCTCTTATTGCTTCTTGAACTCGTATATCAGGCCATACGCTACCATCTGAAAATACAGAGTGCATGTGAAGATCGCAGACAAGGGTTTTGTATCCAGGTAAATCAGGGAATTCAATTTTACGATTAGATTTTGGGTTATGTCCGTAGAGTATAGATAAAACTATTAAAAATGAAATCAGGTTATGGCCTTTCATTTGGTTTGTTCCCAATGAATGTCCATTGTGTGATATTCTGCTTTACGCCCTTTTTTTATAGGAACTGTTAATGAGTAGGATGCTGTTTTTCCAGGTTTTAGAGCAGTATCTGCTATTACATTTGTTTCATAAACAGTTCTATCTCCTTTTACAAAAATAGAATCTTTTCCAGCACTTTTCGTTGTTTGGTCAAATAACTTAACAACTATCCTAACAAAGTCTGCACGAATCTCTCCAACATTCTTCACTTTACCAGAAAAAATTTGTTTATTGGGGTAGTAGTCAATAAACGGATCCCCTACAAATACAACCTTTGGGCCTGGTTTTTTTAATTCATCCATCTTTACAACCATCTCTTTTTTTAATACTAAGGTTCCAATTTGTGTTTTTAAAGTTAGGGTTGAATCCGTCTCTTCTATAAGCGCTCCAGAAACCACTGTACCATTTTGTAATTCTACGCGATGCTGATATTCTGGTATTACAATTAAATCTAAAATTTCTCTCCCAACGTTTGGCATTGTTTGTTTTTTTTCATATCCTTTCACAACGGTCTTTAGAGAATCTATTTCTCCTTTCAAGGCTTTGAGATTTGATTCATATTCAAAAAAATATTCTTCAAATTTCAAAGTTTCTTTTTCAGCAATAGTCCTTTGTTGTGGGAGTTTTTCTTGAATTGGGATTACAGGTTCTTTTTCTTCTGTGGGTATTACTAAAGTAAGCTCAATATCGGTACTATCAACAAAAAATTTAATTTCTCCGTATCCTTCTGTTTTGTGGTCTCCTTTGAGTATATACTCTCCTGGGAATAGCTTGACTTTTTTAAATTTAAATTTTCCTTCTTTTTCTGATTTCTCCTTTTCCAATTTTTCGCCATTGTTATTTTTAATTACAAGCTTTGCACCTTTCAAACCAGTTACATTTTTATCAAGAACTTTACCTGTAATATTTATTTTTATTGGTTTTTCCTCTGCGTTAGAAAAACAAATAAAAGCAATGAAAAGAAGATATTTAATTGAATTAGTCATATTCTCTTTTTGAAAAATGTGCTTTAAATGCCATACGACGTACAGATTCTGCATTCTTTTTTTCTTCACCTAACTTATAAACCATATTGATGATATTATCATAATATATATAGTTGTCTTTGTTTTCGAGCATTGGAAGAAGTCCATTCAGTATAGAGGGGTCATTAAATGCTGCTAGGTTATCAATTGCTTTTTTCCGAATATCTATTGGATAGTCATCACTATGAGCAATCTCTATTACGGCTTTTTTTACCTCAGGATCATCAAACTCACCAAGGGCATCTAACATAGTATTTAACAAGCTGTAGTATTCCGTTTTTCCCATATTGTAAGTATTTAGAAGAGCAAGTACTAGATTCTCCTCTTTAACTCCTTTCATAGTGTTTAGGGCAAACTCACGAACTTCAAGGTTTGTATTGGGATCGCCCAAGAGCTCTGCAAAAGCGACAGCAACATCATCTGGCTTTTTCTTTCCTAGTATTTCTACTGCTTGATTTCGAATTCCAATATTAATCTTGGGATCTCTAGCTACTTGGGTCAGGATAGGAATAACTTGATCATTTCCTATCGCTCCCATTGATTCTGTTAAAAGTCGTTCTGTCCTTGACATATTACTCTTTGCAACTTCATATAGGTCTAGGAGAGCTAGAATTTGATCCTTTGTTCGTACGCGTCTTAGATTTTTAATTAATGAAATATGTATTTCATTTGTTTTATCTTCCATTTTGTGCATGGATCGAACTAGTGCATCTGCTGCTTTTGGATTTTCTTTGAACATGCCAAGCATTTTTATTGATTCGTTTAGCAAAGCATAATCAAGGGCTGTGGTTGTTGCTACCATTTCAGATATAGAATGGAGCGCTCTTGGGTGCTCCGTCTGTGCTAAGGTTTTTCCAGCTGCAACTCGCAATTTTACATGTAGATCAGGATCTTCATATACTTCAATCAATTCATCCAATGCCTGAATATTCCCCTCCCTATATGCACTTTTTAATTCCTGTACTTTATTCAAAAAATCAGGATCATTCGGATCGCCAATTGCTTTTTTACCAAACAAACCTTTTACCATGGAGCACCCATGGAAAACAAAAAGAACCGAGAGTGTTAAAGTGATATTTCTATACATTTTCTTCCCATTGAAGAAGGGATAAATCTTTCCCATCGTATTTGGCATAGCTAGGGCGATGAAACCAGTCGCCCAAAACGGCTAATTTCCCTTGATCTAAATTATAAATTTCACCTAAGTGATAGTGACCTGAAATCATGTAATCAAAGCCATTTTTAAATTGGGTCTTTGCAAAATTTTGAAGTTCGATTTTAACATCCTTATTAAACTCTGCTTCATGCATATCCTCCTTGCCACTTCTAGAGATAAATTTAGCTATTTTATAGGCAATTGTGGGATGTATCCAACGAAAAACAGTTATGAAAAACTTAGAGCGAATTATTTTTTTAAGTATTCTATATCCATGATCCCAACTTAAAATTCCATCTCCATGGGTTATAAAAAATCTTTTTCCGTTTACAATAATGTCTACGTCGTCAGTATATACTTTATTCATTATATTGTTTTCTAGAAAGTCTTGAAACCAGTGGTCATGATTACCAGTCTGAAAATGAAGATGAACACCTTTTCTTTTCATATTTGATGCCTTTTCATAAAAATCAGCATATGCTTTAGGAATAACATCTGGGTATTCAAAATAAAAATCAAATAGATCACCAACAAAAAAACATGTTCCACCTGTTTCACATATTTTGTCAAGAAGCCGATATAGCTTTTTACGTCTAGCCTCTTCAGCTTGATCAACAGATAGTTTTAAATGAACATCAGATATAAAATAAACGGGTAACTGCATTAATGTCTTAACTAAGCTTATTCATGATGGTTAATTTAAAATATTTTTCCTTCAGCATCATTGATTAACAATGATACTGTTTTTCAAGTAATTCATTCTTTTTATTAAATTTTAACATTATTATAATCATGAGATATTTAAGATACTATATATCAACCTTGACATTATTTGTTGGATTTTATTTGTGCTTAGCAGTGCAAAGCGGGCCGACGATCTTATTTTTAGGATTTTCATTATTAATTATTCTTGGTGATATTTTGATTAGTGAGGAGGATTCTGAATTTCAGTACTCTCATCCATTCTTTTTAAATCTGCCGATGTACGTCAATCTACCATTATTAGTTTTGTTTTTATTCATGACCATTATCTTGCTTGCTGAAAATACAATTGGTGACAGAATAATATACGAGTATTTGAATATCAATCTTAGCAAGGTTAAGGAATCTTTTTATTTTTATGATAAAGTTTCATTAGTAGCTATTTCAAGTTTATTTATTGGTATAATGGGCACAGTTCCAGGGCATGAGCTTGTCCATAGGAAAACAAGAAAGTTTGATATGTTTATGGGTAATTGGCTTCTATCATTATCTTGGGATTGCGCCTTTGCGCTAGAACATGTATATGGGCACCATAAGAATGTTGGATTAAGAATTGATCCTGCAACAGCAAAAAGAGGTGAAAATATTTATGCATTTATTTTTCGAGCCATTGTAAAAGAGCAAAAAGACGCCTGGAAAATATTTCTAAATCAAAAGAATAAAAATAAATCTTCCTTCATTTCAATTAAAAATAAAATGTTAATTGGATATTTAAGAAGTCTATTTATGACTCTTTTTGCTTTTTTAATTGGGGGATTTGAAGGTGCAATGATTTTTCTTTTGTGTGCATTTATTGCAAAGTCGTTATTGGAAGTAATTAATTATACAGAACATTATGGATTAGTGAGGGTGCCAGGAGAGAAGGTCCGCCCCCATCATTCATGGAACTCCAATAGTGTTATGAGTAGTATTTATCTTTATAATGTAACTAGGCATTCTTCACATCATGAAAAATCGAGTTTAAAATATTGGGAGTTGCGTCCTTATAAAGGTGCACCTATGATGCCATATGGATATTTGTCTATGTTATATTTAGCAATATTCCTCCCGAAATTTTTTCATAGATTGATGAGTAAAAAGCTTGTTGAGTGGGATAATAAATTTGCATCAAAGAATGAAAGATTGTTAGCTGTTGAGCAAAATTTAAGTAGTGGTATACCATTCCTTCAAAAGGAAAGTCAATCCCTTGATATGGGAATTTAATTTAGGTTTAGAGATCAAAGTCCAACTTAATTTTAACATGTTTTTTTATCTCTTGTTTTTCCCAATCTTGCAATTGCTCGATAACTTCATTACGAATTTTTTTTGATTTTCCACTATGCATATCTTCGTAAGGACACATTAAACATTTGTGTCCGCAGCAATGACCTTGTTTGATTAGAAAAACTCTAGATAGCATATATGAATATTAAATATCTAATATTGAGTTATTAATAAAAATTATCTTTTTTGTAAAATAATTAATGAATGATCCTAGGCTAAATTTTAATTGGTGCGTAGAACAAACTCAAATTATCCATTGCAAGCGTTCTAAAATTTGGGAAACAATTTCATCGGAATCTAATTTAGAACTTTTCCATCCGTTTTGTAAAAAAAATAATATAATTACTTGGCCTGGAGATAAATCTGAAGATGTTTTGGTTTATTTGAATGGAAGGACGATGACAAGAAAATTTGTTTTTTGGGAAAAAAATTTTGGATATGATTTGTTTATTAATGAAATTGGATTTGAATCATCGTTTGTATCTTGGAGGATAAATAGTTTTAATGAGAATTCAAAAATTACTATCTCAGTTTTTCCATATCTTTATAATAAAGGGAATAAAAAACTTAATTGGATTCCATTTAAAATATTTATTCAGCCAATGTTAAAAAAGTATTTAAGCTCGGTAACAGACGGTCTTAAGTATTATTTAGAAAATGATAAAAAAATAAAAAAAAACCAATTTGGGACTCACATGTGGTTTTCAAGTTGACCAATTCTAGAAGTTTTAGTGGAACGATAAAAATTAATTTTATGAATAGTCATTCGAATATCCCTTATAATCTATGATTGTAATATTTTAGGTTTTAATTAAGATTATTAACCCCATTAAAAAAAGGAAAAAATTCGATATCTTTTTATACAGTTTTTCGTCTACTGAATAATACAAATATTTTTCAACCAGGAAAAAAATTATTGGGGCAGAAACCCAGTATAAAAAGTAGTTTTTATTTAAGAAAGTATTAAACTTTGTTTGAGTAGTAAGAGTCAATATTTGAATACATGCCATCGAACAATAGCTAATAGCAATGGTTGCCCTTTTATTATTTTTGGGTAAATTTTTACTTAAGACTGCCCCGGAAAGAAGTGAACCTCCAAGATTGGTTAAGCCATGTAAAATTCCCATGACTATTAGATAAAATTTCTCGTAGTTAAGAATTATTCTTAATCCAGTCTGAATGCTTCCCACCATAGATTGCAATGAAATAATAATTAATAATATTCCTATAATAAAATTTGTATTTACTTCTCTTGATTGAAAAAGATAGAGTGCAATAAAAATTCCGGGGAGGCAAAATAAGATTAAATTTTTATAAAAATGTTGATCAATATTTTTAAGATTATTCCTTAACTGAAAACAATTAACTAGAATGGATGCGGGTAGTAAAATAGTAAGAGTTGTTTGAAAATTATTACCTAGCATTAAGAGGACAGGAGTACCAAAGAGTAATATCCCTGTTCCAAAAATAGATTGTAGTACAGAAGTAAACAGGATTGTGAAAAATATATCAATATTCATTTTTATTAAAATAAAATAAACTTTATAGAGTTCAATTAGATTGTGGCCAATTTGAAATAATATTTTTTGCTAATATTCCAGCGTTTGTTAAATCCGATTGTGACCAGCCTCCTAGTTGAGTAGTCCCTGGCTTTAGAATAGACCACTCTTCTTCTTTATCGTTTACTGCCCAGTTCAGATGACTAATTTTATTTTGAAAGCACCAATTCATCCATTTATTAGCTTCAGTATCTATTGTAGTATATCCTAGTGAACCCCACTCCGTCACAAAAAGAGCGATCCCACTATTAAGTGCTTCACTTGCTCTATTCCTTAGCCACTCATGATGATAAACGGTATAAAAATGCAAGGTGTAAGCAATATTAGTGTATTCTGTTATTGGATCTTCTGCAGCAAGGTCAACTCGCTGGGACCATTCGGGAGTGCCTACAACTATTAAATTGTCAGGGTCGATTTCTCTTATGGCGCTGATAACATTTAAGGCGTAAGGTTTGAGTGTTTCGCTCCAAGAAATATCAAGAGGCTCATTGTAAATCTCATAAATAATATTTTCATGCTCACCGTAGAGGTTCGCCATTTCTTCAAAAAATATAATAGCCTCTTCTGTAAAGTTCTCGGCATGATGAGAGTGCCAATCAATTATTACGTATATTCCTTGGTCTATTGCTGATTGAACAATCGTTTTTACGCGATTTTTATTGGAAGGTTTATTTGAAAGATATCCGCCTTGCTCATCAACCCCCATTGCTGCTCTGACAATAGTTGTATTCCAATCATTTTTTAACCATTCTACGGCTTCTGGAGTGTAATAACGTTCTCCGCCCCAATTGTCGTTACTCCAAAAAAAGCTATTCCCAGCTAAAGAAATAGGAACGTTGTGTTTATTGACAATTTTATTTCCTAAAACTCGTAATAATCCATTTTTGGAAACAGTTGTAGAGTCAATTGCAGGTTCTGTAATTATGGAATCAGATACATCTTCTTTATTGCAGCTGAACGTTATGACGCCAATAAGTAAACAAATGAATATATTTTTATGTATCATTAAATATGTTGTAATTAGAAAGATAATTTACAAAAAGTAGCTAAGGTTATAATTAAAAATTGTATTAGAACTTCTTCTTAACGCTTCATTTTTTTTGCCAATTAATAAGGATTTTTTATTGGTTTTTAATAAGTATTTTGAAAAATATTGAAAAGAATTTCTTATTT
>JAYPLH010000286.1:0-1898 GCA_038365355.1 Fidelibacterota bacterium | reverse complement strand
GGTTATCAATTGATATTGTCTCATGATATCTACCTTGCCTAATGTAGCAAATATCACCTGATGACATAACACTGGCTGCTTTACCAATCGTTTTAAATGGTGCGTTAATACTTAACCCGTTGTTAGTATCGCTTCCATAGGAAACTGCAACATAGTAGTTTGTTGCAGTAATAAAAGATTTTGTAAAAAGTAAAAAAATTAAATATGCAAAGATTTTCATAATTGATAACCAAAATCAGGCGGAAAAATATTATAATTAATGTTAATATACAAAGTACAATGTATAAGTGCTTTAATACTATATCCTAACCCAATCAAACTAGGTATGCCACCCACAATAATTAAAAAAGATAAATCAAAATTAAACTTATGTCCTTTAATAGCACATTAATGTCATACAAAGATAATTAATCCTAACTATCTCTAAACTCCTGAATTATCTTAATTCTATAATTACACTAAATTTTGAACGGTAAAATGCTTATTTTTATACATGTTATGAAGTCTAACTTTTCAAACATATTTTCCTTTCTCTTGCACTTATGTATCACAATAGCTGTTGCTCAAAACAACGCTTTAGATTTTGATGGAAGTAACGATTACATTCAGATTACAGATGATAATTCTCTAGATATTAGTAGTTCTATAACTATTAGTGCATGGATCTACCCAACAAATATTGCAAACAAAGATGGCATCTTAGCAAAACGCACATCCACTGAAAATAGTGGTGATTGGGCTCTAAGATTTACAACTGCAGGAAATTTAAGATTTTATATATGGGATGGAGATGCAAGTAATGGTTCTACTAGTTCCAATTCTTCTATTTCATTAAATACCTGGACTCATATTTCAATAACGCATGATAATTCAACAAATACAACTAAATTTTACATTAATGGATTATTAGATAATACAAGCACTAGTCTTTCTAAAAACTTGGCTGGTAATAATTCAAATGCTTATATAGGGTGGGATGGTCAGCAGGGCGATAAATTTTATACTGGTAAAATGGATGAAATTCGGATTTGGGATGACATTCGCACACAAACAGAGATCAAAGCAAATATGCATACTGAACTCTCTGGGAGTGAGGCTAATCTAGTTGCGTACTATAACTTTAATGATGGTAGTGGTACAACTCCAAATGATCTAACTTCTAACTCAAATAATGGTACCATGACCAATATGGATGCAAGCAGTGATTGGGTATCCAACAATCTTTTTGCGCAAGATTACGCACTAGATTTTGATGGTACGAATGATCAAATCCAGATTGCCTATAATAGTAGCTTAGATGTCTCAGACCAAGTAACTATTGAAGCTTGGGTCAAACCATCTCGTACAGACTGGCAAACCATTTGGATGAAAGGTACCTATGGATATGGGCTTGCTCTTACGGGATCAAGTACTTCGTGCCAATCATCACTAAAATTAGCTTTTTGGGATCAGGCTGCATGTGCTTCTGCTATTTTAAGCACCGGAACATATATAAACAACGAATGGAATCATGTTGCGGTAACCGTCATAGATAATGGTTCAAATTTGACGGTTTATTTTTACATTAATGGAGTTTATGATGGCCCCCACACTAGCAGTCAAACAGCAATAAGTAATGGCGGTGGTTCCAGCGTCGCCTATATTAGCCGACAAGGAGTTGGTTGTAACTGTAATTTTATGGATGGTGCTATTGATGAATTGCGAGTATGGAATGATGTCCGTACCCAAGCTGAGATCAAAGCAAATATGCATACTGAACTCTCTGGGAGTGAAAGTAATTTAGTTGCTTACTATAATTTTAATGATGGTAGAGGAACATCTGTTCTTGATCTTACCAGCAATAATAATAATGGCACCATGACCAACATGGATGCTAGCTCGGATTGGACCAACTCTAA
>JAYPLH010000046.1:0-10471 GCA_038365355.1 Fidelibacterota bacterium | reverse complement strand
ATGATATTGGATCATGGAAAGCTCTCTATGATGTATTTAATAGTGATAGAAAAGGAAATATTATTAGAGGAAATGGTACTGTAATGGATGGTGAAGGAAATCTCATTCATTCAAAAGATAGGTTTACAGCCGTTCTTGGAGTTGATAATGTTATCGTTGTAAATACTGGAGATGTAGTCTTAGTTGTTGATAAAGATAAGGTGGAGGACATTAAAAACCTTGTTCATTATCTTAATAACAACAGTTTGGATGAGCTAACTTAATGAAAAAAGAAAAATTATATACTGAATTTGAAAATTTAGCAGAAAAGCTAGGGTTAAGAGTAATCAAGGGGAAGGGCGATTTTCAAGGTGGATCTTGTATAATAAAAGATGAAAAAGTCATTGTTGTTAATAAGAGCAAACCTATTGAACAAAAATTAAAAATCTTAGCATCTTGTTTTAATAAAATTGATTTGAATAGTGTCTATATTGTACCAGCATTAAGAGCATATATTGAAGACTCAAACACACTAGACCTTTAAATCTCTTCATTTTAGATTAATTAATGTATTATAGCCATATCAAATTCTTTTCATTTTTAAACAAGTAGAGAGCATGGAACAATTTCATTATTTTAATTTAATAAAACTTTGTAATGGTGGGTCATGGTATTTCTAGTAAAATATTCCAGGAAGACTAATGAAAATGAATAAGCTATGGGCTCCTTGGCGTATGGATTATATCCGCACACCCAAAGAAGATGGATGTGTTTTTTGCATTAAACATCAATCTAAAAAAGATAAAGAAAATTTGTTGCTTTTTAGAGGGGAAGAATCATTTGTTTTAATGAATTTATATCCATACACAAATGGACATTTAATGATCTCGCCTTATAAACATACTTCAGATACAAATGATATATCTGCAACTGGGAATCAAGAAGTTATGTTTCTTGCAAATAAATCTATGGAAATTATTAAAAAAATTATGGGAGCTGATGGATTTAATTTTGGTGCTAATTTAGGTAAAGCTGCTGGAGCAGGTATTGAAGAACATATTCATTTCCATATCGTTCCTAGATGGATTGGTGATACAAACTTTATGCCTGTTACTGCAAATACAAAAATAATGGTCGAAGGGCTTCAAGAGACATGGAAGAATATGAAACCGCAATTTGATTTAATACAATAAGATGGAAAATTTAACTTTTTATCATACATGGCTTCCTTTCATTTATTTATATGGAGTGGGTGGAATAGCTTTTTTAATAGGGATGTTCCTTATTATGAGGACACGAGCTTTAAGCCTAAATAAGATTCATCATAAAAAATGGCTTTTCGTACTTATTTTTGGATTCATTTATTACGCAAGTATACATGGAACATTTATAATGATGGCCTTAAAAAATTAATATGGAAATAGCAGTAGGAACAGGTCTTGATCGAATTGTTATTCTAGTATATTTTGTGCTAGTCATGGGATTTGGTGCGTATTTTGGAAAATATAGTAAAACAACTTCTGATTATTTTTTTGGCGGGCGAAGGTTCTCATGGTGGTTAATAACTATTTCAATTGTTGCAACAGGTATAGGTTCGCATAGTTTTGTAAAATATTCGACAAAAGCATATCAATATGGATTTTCATCCACTATGACTTACATGAACGACTGGTTTTTTATGCCGTTATTTATGTTTGGGTGGCTACCAATTGTCTATTACACAAAAGTTAGATCTATCCCAGAATACTTTGAAAAAAGGTTTAATAAAACTGCTAGATATTTAGCTACAACTATGACTTTATTGTATATGATTGGATACATTGCAATTCAGTTATTGACACTAGCAACTGCTCTTTATCGAATTTATAATATACCACTGATGATGACGGTTATTATTATTGCAATTGCAACTACGATATATATGCATTTTGGAGGACAAACGTCCGTTATTTTTACAGATTTATTTCAGGGTTTGATCCTCTTATTTGCAGGTTTACTTTTATTTTTTCTTGGATTACAATATTTAGGGTATGGCCAATTTTCAAATGGTTTGAGTTCTTTTTGGTCTTACCTTAGTCCAGGGCAAAAACTTCCTCTAGCCCATTTTAATCACCCTCCTAATTTTAATTTTGTTGGTATTTTTTGGCAGGATGGGATTGCAGGTTCAATAGGGTTTTTATTTTTAAATCAAGGTTTGATTATGCGGTTTATGGCAGCCAGGAGTGTAAATGAAGGAAGAAAAGCCGCAGCATTTAATGTCCTTTTAATTTTACCTATTTCTGCAATTGTTGTATCAAATGCAGGTTGGATTGGTAGAGCTATTGCGAATGGGATGCCTGGAGTATTACCTGTAGATCTACAACCTAATGATGTATTCGTAGCAGTAACTAACATTGTTGCAAGTCCTGGTATTTTTGGCTTTATTATTGCTGCTCTGTGTGCGGCCTTGATGTCAACTGCAGATACGTTAGTAAATGCATCCTCAGCTATTGTTGTTAATGATATTTATAGACCGCTATCTTCTAAAAAACACTCCGAAAAACAACAATTAGAAATTGCAAGGTATGCATCTGTAGGAGTAAAAGTAGTTGCAATTCTTTTGGTCCCTTTCTTTAATTCTTTTGACTCTATCTATGAGGCTCATGGTTGGTTTCATTCCACCTTTACTCCGCCATTAGTTGTGGCTGTCTTTTTAGGTATATTTTGGAAACGTTTTACTACTCCTGCAGTTATTGCAACATTTACAGTTGGTGCTTTTCTGATGATACTTGGTCAATTTAATCATGAATTAATAGCCCCTTTCTCTCACGGAATTGAATTGCGTCCAGGGAAAGGTTATTCTTATATAGGAGCTCTTTACAATATAGTTGTTTGTGCAGGAGTAGGAATCATTGTAAGTCTTCTAACGGAAGCACCAAAAGAAAAAAATATAGAGGGACTTACAATTTTTGATGCAGTAAAATTAAAAGCTAACTTCAAGGGTGGTGAAGTTAATGAAGCTTTAGGCGAGAAAGTTTTGGTTGATTGGGAGATCTCTGATTCAAAAGATAACTCAATAAGGTTCTCAAATAATGACATGGAATTAATGAAAGCAAATGTTGGAGACCTTGTCTATCTTTGTGATAATAGAGGTTGGCTAGGCGGTTTAAAGTCAATTCATGCAGTTTACGGAGAGCCACACGATAAGGATGGGATTGTGCACATTACAAATGAACAACAACAGAGTGGTTTATTCGACAAAGGGAAAAAATTATTTGGTGAAAAGGAAATGTAACTTTGACAGTTGAGTATTGTAGAATAAATTCGCCAACATTTTTTAAGTGGAATTGATTTATTCCGGAGTAGCTCAGTTGGTAGAGCAGGTGGCTGTTAACCACTTTGTCGGGGGTTCGAGTCCCTCCTCCGGAGCAAGAAAGGGCCCAGTTATGGGTCCTTTTTTTATTTCAAAATATATTTATCGTCTTTTAATTTTTTTTAATCTAATCGGTATTGGGTTTTCGCAAGACTACTCCATTAAGTTTGATGGACAAAATGATTATGTCTTAATTCCTGACAATTCATTACTTGATTTGACTCAAAGTTATACTCTAGAGGCGTGGATTTTTCCTGAATCATTTTCTTGGTTAGCAGGAATTATTTCAAAGTATCATACAAACGCTGCAAATGGATATATATTAAGATTAACCAACCAATCTCCACATACCGGATTAGGTTTTGACGAATTAATTACCTCTACAAATATACTTAGTGCAAATCAATGGTATCATATTGCTGCGGTAAAGGAAGGGCCTAATAGGAAAATCTATATTAATGGTGTTGAATATCCGTTATCGGGTAGTGCTTTAAATGTTAATGCTAATAATAATCCTATCCGTATTGGATCAGACTATGGTGGTAGATATTTTGATGGTAGGATTGATGAAGTTAAAATTTGGGATTATGCAAGGACTCAAGAAGAAATTTCTTCTACAATGTATACACCTCCATCTTTGGAGCAATTAGGTTTAATCGCATACTATAATTTTAATTCAGGATCAGGAAATACGTTATATGATCAAACTAGTAATAGTTTAAATGGTTCTATAATGGGAGGGCCACAATGGGTGGATGGTTTTACAATCTCAGGAATTCTTGGGGATGTAAACTTTGATGAAAATCTAAATATATATGATGCTGTAATGCTGGTTGCAATTATGCTTGGGGTTGAAAATGGAACAGACCTTCAGTTAAATGTCTGTGATACAAACCAAGATGGGTTGGTTAACATTGAAGATGTTGTTCTACTTTTTGAGTGGATACTAGATATTGATTATAGTAATAGAAATATTTTAACTAATGGAAAATATACAGTAAATGAAAAATCAATTACGATTTTATCTGATGGGGAAGTTGCTGGTATTGAAATATCGATTTCAGACATTAATTCTTTGCAAACATTAGATTTTCCTCAAGGATGGTCATGGAGTAAAAACAATGACCATTTGGTAGCATACAGTACGGATGGTTCTCCTTTACCAAATAACTTTACCTTTTTTATAGAATCAGGAAAAAGTGTTAAAAATATTAAATTGGTTGGTTGGGGAAATTCGGTTATTGAGGCAAAAAAATATATTCCTCCTGTTTCATTTAATTTACGTACCTCCCCAAACCCCTTTAATCCAAAATGCTCGATTTCTTTTCAAGTATCAATAGATTCGAATATTAAGGTGAATATTTATAATTCAAAAGGTCAGTTTTTAGAAACTCTAGCTAATAATTATTTTCACCAAGGAGATCATATTATTTACTGGCAACCCAAAATGTATGCCTCAGGAATTTATTTTGTTCAAATTTCAGACGCTATAACCACCCAAAACCAAAAAGTTATATATCTAAAGTAGAAAATGAAATTAATGAAATATTTAATATTGTTCATTGGTGTTTCTTACGCAGATACTACAATTGTTGCCTTTGATGCAGTGCACCAGTCTTTTGGTGATTTAGGGAACAATCGAACGGTAATTGACACAATTCAATTTCCAGAATCCAATTCTAATTTTTCTGAAATTACAATGAATGTAAATCTAGAATGTCCAAATGGTGGATGCGATCCTTGGGATCGAAAAGCAAAAATAAGTGTGATGCATTTAGAAGAATGGTATGAGATTGGAAGATATGTTACACCATATGGAGTAGAATGCGGATGGTCTTTTGATGTTACCGATTATAGATCTATATTGAAAGGGGAGGTTCCAATACTATCTTATATTGATACCTGGGTACGCCCAGGATGGTTGGTTACAATTGAATTTCATTTTATTTCGGGTACTCCTAATTATGATTATACAGCAGTTAGAAATATTTGGAACGAGGATTATGTTGTTTATGGAGATGAGTCTATCCCTATAAATATTCCTTCTGTTACAGAGTATATACCTATGGATGCAGAAGCGGTATATTTACGAATGATAACGACTGGCCATGGACAAGGGAATACAGATAATGCCGCTGAATTTTCCTACCGGGTCCATGAGATACATTTAGATGGAGAGATGGAGTTTTTACATGATTTTTGGAGAAGTGATTGTGAGTCAAATTCATGCTCTCCTCAAAATGGAACCTGGCAATATGATCGGGCTGGTTTTTGTCCTGGAGACAAAGTGCTACACGATGATTTTTATTTAGCGGGCAATTTATTTTATGGGGACACAATTAAATTTGATTATGTGCTTGAAGATTATATGAACTTTTGTTCCCCAAATAATCCATCCTGTGTTGATGGGACAACCTGTCCCCAGTGTAACTATAATAACAATGGTCACACGGAACCTTTCTATTTTATAGCTTCTCAACTGATTATACATTCAGATTCATATCACTCAAATGCAGATACATATTTTAAGTTAATGGTTGAAGATTCATTGGATAACACAATTCAATTATATCTAGAAAATTATGTGCCTTTATATGGTTTTCAATTAAAAATTGATTTAAGTGGCCTACAGGGAACGGATGTTTCAGATATCGAATTTGAAAATGGATTTGGAGGAAGAGCTGAAGCTTCGGGATGGACTATTGGTGTAAATGATTCAGGTTTGGTAGTTGGTTTGGCTCAGCAAACAGGGAATCCCATCCCTGCAGGAGAAGGACTCCTTACTTCTTTTATTTTGGATGGAATTGAATTGAGTTCTTTAAATGGTCTAATTGCCATTAGTGATTTATATGCATCTGGATATTTTGGATCAGATATTTCAAGTGAGATTGGATCTTCTATACTTCTTAATCCAGACCTTTATGCTCCCAGTTTAGATTTTCTACCTGAGGAGATTGAACTTTATCCAGCATATCCGAACCCATTTAATCCTTCTGTAAAGATTCCTTTTGATTTAAATCAGGAAAATGTGGTAGACCTTTTTATTTTTGATCTTCAAGGTAAAAAAGTAAAAGATCTGATATCTAGTAAGAGGATGAAATCAGGTAAGTATATTATGGAATGGGATGGTTCATTATCCCCAAGTGGTATTTATTTTTATTCAATCAATGCAGGTAAATTTTTTCAAACTGAAAAAATAATTTTACTTAAATAAAACATGTATTTTTATGGGTGTTGAACCCACTCAGCATTATATAAGTCTATAAAAGTTGGAGCAATTTTATTTGACGGGCTTTTATCTGCTAAATTATATTGGATACCTAACATACCTGACTCTGGACCAAACTTTCTACCATTATTTTCTGTTTTACCCTTCCAATTACCAATAATTACCAGTTCAAATTTAGTGAAGGACTTTTTCTTGGTATCATAAATAGCGTTTCCAAGAATTTCTGTGGAAATACTGTGGTCAAGCTCATGAGTTGGAGTCCAAATATTTTCACCTAGCTTCCATTTTCCTTTTGCAAGAGCTTTTGAGTTACCAAAAATTTTTAACTCTAGATTAGATTCTTTGACATCAACTAATTCAACATTAAGATTTGCTTCTTTGATTTCTTCAGGTGCAAAAGGAAGAGTCTGTCCTCTTACATTATCAACTAAATGAAAACGAAACAATCGATCTTTAATAACTTTCGGGCATTCATAGATTGCTCCTATATTTTTAATTTTTGGTATCCAAAGATGAGATTCTTGTTCACTAAACCATACATGATCCATATTCCATCTGTCTCCTCTATCTGATGGGTTTGGGGGGTCAGATAAGAGGTCTGCTTTTGCGCCTTTTAAGATTAGACCATTTTCGGGATAACTATCTTCCCATCTATGTGAGGTAAAAGGAGAAAAATTTTTGGGTAGTTTTTTATCTAGAGGAGGAAGATTTTTCCATTCTTCCAATCCTTGATTAATTGTCTCAATTACAACTTCTGGATTTAAAGAATTTACAGAGCTTAATAATTTTCCGCTTGGGCTACATACATAGATACCTTGCCTTGTTCCACCTGTTTTTCTATAATGTCCCTTGTTCGCAATTTTTTGAAATAGTGTAGCGTCTTCTTCTTTTGCACCTTGAAGACGCCATACTTCATCTGTTGCTGGGATAAATTGTTTGGAGAGATGAATAATTCTAGGGTCTGACCAGACGGACCGTCGGCCTGCTGCACCATTATTTCACGTACAACCTAGAGGATGCCCATTCATAACCCAAAGGAGCAGTGGTTTTTGATTTTTGTCAGATTCAATTAGTCCATCATAAAAAGTGCTTCGCCAAGGTATTTGTGCCCAGGCCAGTTCTTTTTTAGTAGGCTTTATGAAATCTTTCCACATCTTATATGTACTTTTATTTAAGTGAAATGGTTCGTGTTCGTTTCTACATCCAAATGTGAACAAAACCATAAGTAATAATTTTTTCAAAAATAAACCTTTATATAAGATTAAATCTACATTTCTATAATAAAACATAAAATATCTAGAAAACTATACTTGTATAACTTTTTTAAAAATTAGATGATATATAGTTTTTAATAAAATTACTCCATTTATGATACCCCTCTTCATTTAAATGTACTCCATCAGAGGTGTATTTTTTTGAAAGTGATCCGTGACTATCTAAAAATATATCATGAAGATCTATTACTGTATAATGATTCTGGCTTTCATTTTTCTTTAATCTAGTATTTATTTGATTAATTTGGTCAGGAAGAGGCATTTCATGAAAAGGGAATGTTCCGGTAAGTTTTTTATACAATTTATTATTAATTGGTAAAGTTGTTTGAATATACACTTGTGTGTTAGGAGATCTTTTATTAATTGTTTCAGTAATAGCAATAATATTATTTGAAACGGAAAGGGGTGTAATGTTTTTTCGGTTAGGTGAATCAGAATTAAATATATCGTTTATACCTATAAGTAAAAATAAACTAATTGGTTTATAAAAACAGATTTCATTTAGCCTTGCTAAAACACCAAGTGTAGTATCTCCAGAAATACCTCTGTTAACAATATTTTTAGTACCAAAATAATTATTCCAATTTCCTCCACCTTCCGTAATGCTATCCCCTAAAAATACTATTTTATCATATCCAATCTGGGCTTTGTCAAACTCAGCACATCTCCTAAAATAGAATTGTTTTTGATCAGGAGTATGATAAGGGATATCCAATTCAGATTTTTCATAAAATATTTTCATAAAATATTTAATTATTTTGAAATGATTTTATTAGCTCCATAGTTTCATGAACCCAGAGGCTGTATCCATTTTCATTTAAGTGAACTCCATCACTGCTTAATTTGGAATTTAGTTTAAAGGTTTCATCAATGAAAATAGAGTGTAAGTCAATAACCTCATAACGACCATTCAATTTTAAAATTGAGTTTGTTTTTTCCACTTGACTGTTTATTGATGGTGTATAGTTTTTCTGAAGAAAATTATAGTTTACTTTTTTTACTTTGATATATTGATCATTATTGATTGGTAGAATTGTATGGATAAAAACCTTTGTTTTTGGTGAATTCCTAGTAATTACATCTGCAATCTTTAATATGTTTTTAGCTACATTCTCTGGGTTCACTTCTGAGTTTTCTGAATTATCTGCAAAGAATTCATTGATCCCTATCATAAGAAAAACCGCATTTGGTTTATAAAAAATGATTTCATCTAATCTCTTCAGAACCCCTTCAGTGTAATCCCCTGAAATACCTCTATTAACAATATTTTTTGATTTGTATCTATCATTCCAATTACCACCACCTTGCATAATGCTATTACCAAGAAAGACGATTTTATTCTTGCCAATAGGTTCGTTTTTAAATTCAGAAATCCTTTCAAAATAGAATTTCTTTTGCCAGTCAAGTTGCCTATGGATTATAGTATCTTCTGAAGGGTAAGTCAAATATTGCTTTTTACAACTTGTTAAATTCACAAGAAAAAAAGCTAAAAAAAATATCTTAAAATTTATATCGAAATCCGAAGTCAATGGTTTTTCCATAGTATTGCTCTAATTTAAGATTATCTCCTTTTGATGTTATTCCACGATATCTACTTACATCAGTAGCTTCCGTAAGATTACTGGCATTTAAAAACATTTCTAATCCATCCACTGGTAAGCGTTGCTTTAGAGATAAATCCCATCTTCGGTATGCATCAGTGTCTTGCCGCAGTTCAGGCCAAAAATTTGTTGCCATAAGCACGTCGTCATTGTATAACATAGATAATCGTCCAGAGAATCCTTTGTAATCATAACCGATTGAGAAATTAATTATTTCATTTGGTTGATCAATCAATTTATCAGTATAAGTACTATCTATATTATTTTGCACAAATATAAATGTATCCCAGTCAAAGTATCCGTCAATTACCGTGCGAGGGTATTTCACAACGGATGAGGCGGTTGTATAGTTTGCATTTAATACAAGACCGCTTAAGATACCTGGTAGATACCAAAGTCTTGTTTGATAATCAATTTCCCAACCTTTTAAATTTATTTTGTTGGGGTTATTTAGTCTATAATCAAGGATTCTATAGTTAAGGTACATATTTTCTAAAGCAATTTTATCTTTATCCTCTTCAAAAAATATGCGACTGCCACTTGAATAAACAAGGCCTTCAATTTCTTTTTGGAAATGTCCAATAGTTAAAAGACCTAGCTGGTCTTGATGAAAAGATAATGAGAAATCTATGTTTTCAGACAGTCCAGGTTCTAAAAATTTATTTCTCCAGTCTACTGTTCTTGCAGATCCATTTGCTCTCATAAGAGGTATGATACTAGTATAATCAGGTCGAGTCAAAGTATTCGTTTGAGCATACTTTAAGTGTAACCAAGGTGTTGGTTTATAATTAAGAAATAAGGCAGGTAGAAAATAGGAGTTGTCACGTTGATGTTTAGTATTTTCATAAACGTATATCCAATGAGCCAGAGCGTGATCTAATGAGCTTTTTGAAAAATATTTAGTAATGTTTTGCTCGGTTCTAAATCCAGCTATAATGTTTAGCTTTTGGCCGATATCAATATCAGACATGACATAGGTAGCTTTATATTTTTCTTCGCCATTATAATCGTACATCTGGGAATTGGTCTGGTGGAT
>JAYPLH010000285.1:0-1912 GCA_038365355.1 Fidelibacterota bacterium | reverse complement strand
AGAATAATAACCATTAGGACCAATTATAAATCCTCAATAGCTAATGCAATATAATGTTTTTTGATTTTTAAGGAAAGTTATATATGCCGCTGATCCCATCGCTTGCGGCTTAGGAGAGCGGCATACTTATTTTTTGAGTGAAGTTTTAGTTCAAATACATTATTAAGTTAGATATTATTCTTTTATTAATTCTTCTCATTTCGTTGTTCATTCCGTACTTTTTATTGGAGTCACTAACAACCTTTTGAGGTATATTTTGGCCTTTCATTGCCTCTGATTTGGAAGAAAATCCATCAACTGTAAGATAATTCCATTCTTCAGCTCCATAGCTTTCTGGGTCTATTCTGTTATTGGCAACCCATAATTGACGAGAGGTATATTTTTCAAAAATACCTTTAGTTGATTCTCTGAGCTTTTTTGAATATTTAGTCAAATTATTGACCCTCATTAAATTCACTATTGAATATTGAGCAGGTTTATTTTGCTTATTGTAATGTGCTACCTCACCTAAACGTGCCACATATATTCTTTTTCTATTTTGTTGATGAGTTGTCATTAGTTCGTCAAATAGTTCACTTGGAAGATTTGGAAAAGCATCATTCCAATTTGCATCACATGGCTTTTGTCCATTCTCATAAATGTCAATTGTGTAATGAGAAATGTAATTACTCATTTCAGTCGTTGGGTCTACTTTCCTGAAAACCCATCCATCTTTGCACCCCTCTTCAATCATTTTTTTTTGAATCCCTGATATAAAATGTTTCATTACATTTTCATAACTAACCATTCTACCCTCATTTACTTTATAAAAATTATAGACAACAAGTTTCTCAGTATTTTGAGAATATGAAAAACTAAATAAAAGTGTTGTAAGTATTAAAATAATTTTTGTTTTCATGATATAAATTTTAATTAGTTCTAGTAACAAATTCCCATATTACTCTATTATCCCATCCATTAGGAAGTTCTTGTAAAAGTTGATCAATTAATTTTTTTTCAACAGTTCCAACAATAGCCTTATTCATAAGGTGATTCATTACTTGTTCTTGGGTTTCGTATGCGTCCCAAAAAAATAGAGGTGCATATTCTGAACTTTGGGGAATAATTCTTGTTGCCATCCCCCAGCTTGCCATACCCTCTTTTTTCATAGAGTTTTTAAATCCACTTGAAATTTTATCAGCAAGAGCCATTGATGAATTCAAATTTTTTGGAAATGCCCAGTTAAAAAGAACATATTTAGCTTCAAGATTATTATCATATCTTTTCTCAGTTTTATAGAAAAAATTTCCATAATTTTTCCTTCCAATTCCATCGTACAAAATATTTGATGGAATACCATATTTTTTCTCATAAGTCCACCAAGCTTTCCTATTAGCCATTTTTTCGACATTTTCAAAAACGTGAACCCACAGGTAATTAATTTCCTGAGCTTTTCCAGTATTTACTCTCCTAAGAAGTGCCCAACCTTTTAATAATCCTTCATTGACTGCATCTTGTGCCAAATTTTTAGCATACTTTTTCTGAATCATTTCAAACTTAGAAGCATCAGCAGGATTAATAACCACAGGCTGTAACATAAAAGTCTCTTGTGCTTCTATTGAAATTGTGAAAAGAAATAGAAATAAAATTAATTTTTTCATCTGTAATAAATTTTAGTTATAGCTAAATATATTTTTTTTTTAGCTTATTGCGTTTAAGACAATATGATTTAAAAAAATATTTAGCAATTGTCAATATCAGATTATTAATATTCATATTAATTCATTTTTTTGATGCGGTTTTTAAGATATTTATTACAGGTATTAATTTCTCAATCCTGATGATTCATGATTTAATAGGTAAATAAAAGAACTAATCAACGCCTACCCACCCCCCATACTCTCACCCCCCCTAACAACACCCCCCTAAAACC
>JAYPLH010000284.1:0-1913 GCA_038365355.1 Fidelibacterota bacterium | reverse complement strand
TAGGAGTTGATGATATGATCGGCTCATTAGATATCGGCAAAGACGCAACATTTTTCATATCTGAAACACCACCAATGGAAATGAATCCTAAAATACTTATGGCTTTTATTCAAGGAAGAGAAGTTGATTTAAATAACCATCAAAAAATGCTTTACAAAAAATATCAGGAAAAATATCGTCGCCAAGGCCAGTTGAATCAATAAACCTGATAAGTTTATATGACAAATACAATAAAAATTGAACGAATTGCTGTTCTCGGAGCAGGTGTCATGGGTGCCCAACTAGCTGGTCTTTTTGCTAATAAAGGTATTAAAACGTCTTTATTTGATATATCTATAAATGTTTCTAGCTCTGGAAAAGAGCGATTAAACACTCTAAAGCCTCCGCCTCTTGAAAAGCCAGAAAATATAAATTCAATTACACCTTGCTGCTATGAAAATGATATGGAAAAAATTGAAGAAGCAGATTGGATAATTGAAGCCGTTCCAGAAAATATTGATATAAAAGTAAGTGTCTACGATAAAATTGCTTCATTCATCAAGCCAACAGCTATATTATCAACAAATACATCTGGCATCACATTAAAAGAACTCATTCCTAATTTACCAGAAACATTAAAAGACAGATTTATAATTACTCATTTTTTTAATCCACCTGCATATATGAAGTTATTAGAACTAATCAAAACCAAGCACACTTCATCCTATATATATGACACTATGAATGATTTTGCCCAAAATCAATTACATAAAGGAATTGTCCCTGCTTCGGACACACCGAATTTCATAGGAAACAGAGTCGGCATTTTTGGTATCATGTCCGCCATAAAACTAGCATTAAAAAAAAGAATTACAATTCAAGAGGCAGACATGCTTACAGGTAAGGTATGTGGAAGACCAAATAGTGCTACATTTAGAACAGCAGATTTAATCGGTTTGGACATTCTGAAAAATGTTGCAAATACCACCTATAAAAAATCTACTCATGATGAATCAATTGAAGTTTTTAAAATTCCAAATATAATTGAAGATCTTATCGAGAAAGGCAACTTAGGACAAAAAACAAATAGAGGTTTTTACAAAAAAAATGAAGCCGGGGACATAGAAGTTTATGATCCTGAAAATAAAAACTATACGCCAATAGAAAAATTAGACATTGGCCTAGATGATGATAAAATAAATAATGGTGATATTAATCAACGTATAAATTATTTGATTAGTTTGGACAATAAATATGGCGATTTTTTTTGGCACTCCATATCTGACATGCTACTTTATTGCGCCCATAGAATTCCAGAAATCACTAGCGACCCAATTAACATTGATAATGCAATGAAATGGGGCTTTGGATGGCAATTGGGTCCATTTGAAATTTGGGATATAATTGGGTTAGTTCCCTCATTAAATAGAATGAAAAAAGATGATAAAAATATACCAGAATGGATTTTAATAAAGGCCAATTCCAATGAAAAAAAATTCTACACCTGAACTTTAGCATAGTAAACATCTAATCTAATACGATATTAATGTATCCATTCCCATTACCAGTATAGTATGATAATTTCATCGTATCACCGATCATACTCCTCACAGGAGCAATCATATTATTTATTTCACCGGTTGAGCTGCTGTAACTTATTCCATTAGTTGTAGGAACCATCATATTACCAAATCCAGTAATATAGGTAGTATCATAAACAACATAAATGAAATCATCAGTATAACCACTGTGCAATATATATCCCAAAGTATCCCCAAGAACCCAATACAAATTAGATTCCCATTCAACCCAATAATAAAAAACTGGCGTATCATTTTTATCAGAAACATTTCCACTAACTCTATGAAGCGTTTGCCAACTATTTCTATCTATTGTCAAATGATAATATCCATTATCATCGATAGGTAGTCTAG
>JAYPLH010000283.1:0-1961 GCA_038365355.1 Fidelibacterota bacterium | reverse complement strand
ATGGTAAGTATTTAGCTTTTCAGAGCAAAAGCTCAGAATTTACAGAGGGTATATTGGTTGCAGATGCTGAAAAATATTTTGAAAAAGGATTAACAGGATCAACAGTAGCAAAAATTGCTGTCGAAGGTGGCGAGGACCAAGATTTAGGTGTCAGGCAGTTATTCTTATGTAATGCAATTTGGGCTTCAAATAGATATATCCTGATTGAGTTATGTGGAAAACGTTTCGATCGCATACAGGGTGAGATATTTGTTTCACTAGGTGTTTTCAAAATTTTTGACATGGAAACAAAAGAATTTAGAAACTATTTGTATCCCTTTTCAAGTGGCGCTTCAAAAGGAAGTGAAAATATCCAAGATAGAATCAAAACAGCAACCTTTATTTCCAGATATGATGACCAACATATCCTCATGTCTGTCCCAGAAAATAGAAGAGGGTACAGATACGCTAATTTAAGAAAAATAAAATTAGACAAAAGAGGCACAGAACCTCGTGGAGATAATATTTATGTATCTAAAGAGCCTTGCCAATTTAGAATAAGATTTAGAGCCTCAAATTTCTGCAATCAAAGCAATATATTTTTGTTAGATGAAGATAAAAATCCAGTGCTTACTTTCTCCAGCGATCTTGATGGTGTGTATGCACATATTGCTGATAAAAATACAACAAAAATTGATATCGATTTAGAAGATTACTCACCAGTAGCTATAAAAGGAAACAATCTTTACATGGCAAATAACTCTGGATTAGCACCAAGTGCTGTAAGTGTGTTTAACGTAAAAACTAAAAAAATTACTAGGGTTTCACCTCCAGATTGTTCCTCAATCACTGGTACCTATACTTCTTTAAATGAGCAAATACCGTATGCAGTGCAAATGGAATGCGATGGCTACAAGGAAATTATTTACTTTAACCAGGACAACAGGGATGCTCAGATTCTAATGAATCTATCAAGAAGCTTTCCCGACAAATATATTAGTTTTGGCGGGTGGACGGATGCAAATGACAAAGCCATTTTGACGGTTGAAGATTCATCTAGTTATACAGAAGTCTTTCTTCTTGATTTAACTCAGCAAAAACTGTTATTTGTTGGTACCGCTTCAAATATCCCAAAAGACAAGCTGCATAAAAACGAAAGGCGTAAATTTTCTACAAGGGATGGTGAAACCATCTATGGCTACCTAACAAAACCTAAACAGAAAATTAAAAAACTTTTTGTATATGTTCATGGTGGTCCTTACGGAGTACGAGATTTTGATCAATTTGATCCATTCGAACAATATTTAGTTAGCAAAGGTGCAGCTGTTTTAAAAGTGAATTTCAGAGGCTCTGGTGGTTTTGGTCAGGACAAAATTGAAAATGCCTATCAGGAGTGGGGTGGAATGCTTCTAAATGATATTGCAGACGCAACCATTGCAACACAAAAAGAATTAGGACTTACCAGAGATAATACCTGTGTAGTGGGAGCTAGTTATGGAGGTTATGCTGCACTAGCTATGGCTTATAAACATGGAGATGTTTATGAATGTGCTGCAGGAGGTATGGGGATATACAACTTAAAAATTTTAAGAGATGGTTCTGATGAAAATATTTACTCTTACCAAGATGATTATGAGGAAATGGCAGAAAACTTTTGGGGAAATGATGAAGATAAACTTGTCGATTTTTCTCCTCAATTTAATGCTGACAAAATGAAAAGTAGAATCTTAATGTGGCATGGTTTGCAGGACCCAATCTCACCAATCTTGCATTTAGATCTTATGAAAGAAGCTCTTGAAGAAAACAATGTAGGTTATCAGTCTTTTACCATGACAAGGCTTGGGCATACTTTTGGAAGAGAAGAAGATATGCGAGCTCACTTCCCAGTCATCAAAGATTTTCTATTTGAGTGAATTAGCCAAAATCTCGAGCAAGTTTAGCTTTATCACTTTCGTAAAACTTACCAGCGAGATAATAGAGAA
>JAYPLH010000282.1:0-1966 GCA_038365355.1 Fidelibacterota bacterium | reverse complement strand
GAATGGAATGACTGGGATTATGTAAATGATATGCTTTTAGAAAAAGAGTTATCCAAAAACCATATTAACTGGCTGTTAAGAAAAAAAAGTTCTAGTCAATACTATAAATTATTAACGTATTTAATATCCAATCTTATATTATGGAAAGATGAGTCTAATTTGTCTTTTCTGTTTGGCGAAGAAAAATTATTTACTCTTGAAAGATCAGAATTGGCTAAAATATCTACAACACTAAGCAAGAAATTTAAGTTGTTCTTTCCTATAGATTTCAATTGGATTTATTTTTTGCTTCATTTTAAATCATTTCGCGATATCATGTTATACAGCTACGTAGATGTGGATACGCTTAACTCATATTATGGAGATTTATTAAAGGAATCGCTTTTAATTATAAAAGATGAAGATGAAATTTTATTTACTCAACTGATACTAGAATTTGATCGTTTTGTGAGAGAAATAGAAACTAAAAACGAAGATTTAAACTATGTGGTTCCTCAAAATTGTCACCCTATATTGTTGGGTAGATACTACTCCGTACTTTACTTAAAATCAAAAAGTACCCAAACCAAAATTTTTAACCAGATTCTAAAAGAAGCTAAAAATCAAAAGTCCAGAATAGAGTTTTTTCAGGAGATCATCCCCATATTTATAATATTAAAGGAACTGGACAAAATTGAACTCATATTTGATCTTTATTACGATGAACTTTTAGATTATGATTATTGGGACCACGTACACATTGAACGATATAATTTAGTCGCACTCATGTTGATTCATATCAAAAATGATCGCTTAAAATTAATTCCAGCTTTATTTTCTTTCTTTAATGAAGAAACTAACTTTCACGTAAACGACAGTTATCATAAGTTACTATTTTATATAGCAAAATATCATTTTCTTAAGCTCACTAAAAAACCTTTAGAAAAGACAAAAAAACAATATTCAGAAATGGTTCAAAAAACTGGTTTTGTTTTATTTGATGAGGACTATCTACTAAACTATTTTAACTAATAAAATGTTAAAATACTACATATAGTTATAGCTGTTATGAGGATCCAGTCTTTTGCCTTTAGTCTTTCCTTAAAAAGATTTATTCCAATAATAATCATAATAGCCTCAAATAATACAGAGATAATGATATTCAAGTAAATGGGCATGTTGTCTAGTGAATAATTGGCGGAAACATTTCCTCCAGCTACACAGAGTCCAATAAGAAAGCAAATGGCTAAATCACTCTTACTAAAAATTATGGGGAAAATCTTTTTTTCTTTCAAAAGGAGTAAATAGATACAAGAACCAAATACACATAGTTCTAAAATCAAACTAAAGTTGTAAATCCCAAACTTATTTATGGAAAAGGGGTAAAGTACAAATGATACGCCCCAAAAAAATGCACTTAAAATAGCAAGGACTATTTCCTTAGATAATTTTAGGTTAGCTATATTTTCATATTGATGAATGACCAAACCAATCATTAGCATTAGAAAGGCCAAAATGGAAAAGATGGTAACGTTTTCATCGTAAATGATGTAGGACGTGATAAAGGAAAAAATGGCTGCCGATGAAACAAACGGAGTTACTATGCTGTATCTCCCGTTTTTAAGTGCATTGGTAAAAAAAAACAAACCATAAAAGCTAAAGCAGCAAATTCCAATGGTAACTACCCAAGAATATATATCTACTTTGACCATATCGCTTAGGGTATTAGAGCTCGGGTCAAGAAATGTAAATACTAAAATGGTAATAGTAGAAAATAGGATGCTGAAAAGTGTCCTATAATAAATCACATGATAGTTAATGTGTTTCGGAATTATTTTTTTCCAAAATAAACCAGAGAATAAATAAAAAATAGAGGAAACAATTTTAAGTAAAATACCAATAATATACATCGGAGAAGAATAATATAATTATACTCGAACGCCCATTACACAAACATCATCAATTTGATCATGATCTCCTTTCCACT
>JAYPLH010000281.1:0-1979 GCA_038365355.1 Fidelibacterota bacterium | reverse complement strand
ATTTAATCAACCCATTTTCAGCAAGATCAATTGCAGCATTCATAACTTTTGCCTTGTTTACAGTTTCATCATACTCTTTGGATGGAATAGAATCATGAACAATGCCTGCTCCAGCTTGAAAATATGCAATTCCGTCTTTTAAAATCATAGTTCTTATTGAAATGCAGGTATTCAAGTTTCCGTTAAAATCTATAAAACCAATCGCTCCTGAAAAAATACCTCTACTATCATTTTCTAATTCATTAATTATCTCCATTGCTCTTATTTTTGGTGCTCCAGAAACTGTCCCAGCAGGAAAACCACTTTTTAAAGCATCAAAAATATTTTTATCTTTCATTAGTTTCCCTCTAACATCTGAAACAATATGCATAACATGTGAATACATCTCTATATTCATTTTTTCTTTAATTTTAACACTATCAAATTCAGAAACTTTTCCGACATCATTTCTTCCTAAATCAAGCAACATCAAGTGTTCAGCTAATTCTTTTTTGTCATTTAACAAATCTTGAGCATTTCTTTCATCCTCAACTTGATTTTTACCTCTCATTCTAGTACCAGCAATTGGACGAATCTCAACTTCACCTTCTTCGACTTTAATCATTAGCTCAGGAGAAGCACCTATAACATCGAATGAATCAATTTTTAAATGAAACATATATGGCGAAGGATTAATGGACCTTAATGCTCTGTAAATATTTAAAGGTTCTGATAAAGTTTTTCGTTCAAATCTTTGACTCAACACAACTTGAAAAATGTCGCCAGACATCACATATTTTTTTGCCTTATTTACAATTTTTTCAAATTCACTCTTTTTAAAGTTAGAAATTGTAGGAAATGATTTTGTAATTAGCGGAGTTCTAAATTCATGATTTGAATGTAATAAATTGCCAATAAAATCAACTCTAGAATTAGCTTCATCAAAAAGTTCACTTAAATTTTCATGTCCATTTAAATTAATGTTTGATACAACAATAGCGTCACCATTTAAGTGGTCAAAAACAATAATGTCTTCAAAAAGCATAAATTTTGAATCCGGTATTTGTAAATATTTTCCTTTTTTAACTGGAACATTTTCGAAGAAATCAATCATTTCATAGCCAAAATAACCCACAATTCCTCCTGTAAAATGAGGAAGTTGATCTAGTTTTTGGCTTTTATATGAATCATTTAAATTTTTTAAAAAATCAAAAAAATCAGTATTTATTTTCTTTCGTTTGCCATTAACAACCTCAAATAAAGTCTTCTGTTCATATTCAAAAACTCGTGATGGGTTTATACCAACATAAGAATATCTACCATTTTTCTTTGCTTTTTCCACAGATTCAAGAATGAATCCGTAATGTGAGTGCAATGATAAATTTGCCCAAGCTGCAATTGGTGTAATAGTATCTGCCATAATTCTTTTGAAAAAAGGCACAACTTTTCTTCCATCTTTTGCAAGCAATTTAAACTCTTTTTTTGTTAATTTATTTTTCATTTTATGTAAAAAAAAACCCCGATGAACGGGGTTTCAAAATCTTGCTAACATGAACTTGGATTACAAGACAGATCCCCCGACTTGAAAATACCATTTCCATGATTTTAAGTTATTATTCACAAAATATATTAAATCATAAAATGAAATTTTGCAAATACTTATTTTGATTTGAAAACTAACTTCGATGATTTAAAAGAATTTATGGCGTTATAGGTAAACATAAATTTCTTGAATTCTCCATTATTGTACATGTCAGTTTGATCATCATAGTGCTCTGATCTAAATAATCCTGACTGTCCAGTAGGTAGAATACTAAATCCATTATCAAAATCTGAAAAATCAATCACTCTTCTCATAGAAGATCCTGCTCGAACATTAAATGGCTCACTCACAGAATAACTCGCTGCTCTGGGAGTCATACCCGATCCTGCCATAGGATATGGTCCAACGCTAAAGTTAATTAACCTTTTCACCAATGGATCTTTGTCAAGACGATGGC
>JAYPLH010000045.1:0-11148 GCA_038365355.1 Fidelibacterota bacterium | reverse complement strand
GTATACTCAAAACAAGACTAGAAGTGGTTGTTACATTTTTAGCAATTTTAGACTTGGTTAAAGAAGGATCCTGCGCTTTATTTCAAGCGGACGTTTTTTCAGACATAAAGTTAATAAATCGTAGGATAGAGACTTAGTGCAGAAATCTGAAATTAAAAAAATTATAGAGGCATTACTTTTTTCCGCAAGAGATCCATTAACTCAAGCACAGGTTAATAATGTTTTTGAACCTGATACACCTAACTTAAATGAAATGGTCGAAAAATTAAATAAGCAATATTCAAAAAATGGAAATGCATTTATAATTCAAAAAGTTGCAGGTGGTTTTCAAATTGTATCAAAAAAAGAATATGAACACTTCATTAGAAAATTATATAAAAAATCAGGTCGTCTAACTTTGTCTTTAGCTGCTATGGATAGTTTAGCTATTATTGCTTACAAGCAGCCAATTAGCCGATATGAGGTTGAAGCAATTAGAGGCGTAGATTCAAGTGGTGTACTAAGAACTTTACTTAATCATGAATTGATAAAAATCAAAGGTAGAGATATTGGGCCAGGAAGGCCTCTTCTATACAAAACAACTTCTAAATTTTTAGAATACTTCGGTTTAAATCGAATATCCGATATGCCGAAGTTGAAAGAGATTTCTGAATTAATTGATTCAGATCCATCTTTAGGAGAGCAAATTTCCGTTTTCAAAAATGAGAAAAGTATAAATAATTAAAATTATTATAATTTGTATTTCACACTTAAGGAGTAAATTATTAGGTTAAATAAATTTCTAGCTAAATCTGGAATAGCATCAAGAAGAGAATCAGATGAGCTGATACAAATGGCAACAACAGAAGTTAATGGAGAAATTTGCCTTAATCCTGCATATGATGTACGTGAAGAGGATATAGTGAAATACGATGGTCGGAAAATAAATATAATTAATAAAACTGTTGTAATTATGCTTAACAAACCAAAAAAAGTTATTACAACAGTTAAAGATACTCATAATAGAAGAATTGTAATGGATTATATCCCAAAAAAAATTCGTTTAACTCCCATTTGAAGGTTAGATAAAAACACTACATGACTTTTATTATTTACGAATGATGGCGATCTTCAGCAATTTCTTACTCACCCAAAAAATAATATTCCAAAAGAATATGAAGCAATAATTGAGGGAAGGCTTAGTACTTTGCAAAAAAGAAAAATTAAGAAAGGGATTTATATTGGGTATAAAGAATTTGGAAAAGCTGAGATTATAGATCAAGTCACAGAAAAAACAAGATCTAAAGTTATTTTGCGACTCAGACAGGGTAAAAAGAGAGAGATTAGAAGAATTTTTTTTAAATTAAAAGTAAAATTATTTAGTCTTAAACGTATTGCTTTTTCTAAAATTAAACTGGGAGATTTGAAGCAAGGTGAGTTTAGAGAGTTGCAAAAAAGTGAAATTTCTTTGTTAAAGAAATTATGAGTCTATATATTATTATGATTTCTTCATTATGAATTTATGTCAGCAAAAGTTAATATTGCCGGCTTATTGAGAGTGAAAAATCATGATAATCGCTATTGATGGGCCATCTGGATCTGGAAAGAGTACTACTGCTAGGTTGTTGGCTCAGCATTTGGACATTACCCATCTTGACACTGGTGCTATGTACAGAGTGGTAACTTGGGGGCTGAAAAAAGAAAACATTGATATTAATGATATTGATAGTGTCAATTCTTTTCTGGAAAAAACTAGCATCTCATATAAAAACGCTAATGAAATAATGCTTAATGGGAAATTGGTATCTACAGAAATTAGAAAAAAAAGTATTACATCAAGTGTGAGTGCAGTGAGTGCACTGCTTGAAGTAAGAGAATTCTTGGTAAATATTCAAAGAAAGTTAGGCAATGAAATAGATTGTGTTATTGAAGGTAGAGACATAGGTTCTGTGGTATTTCCGAACGCAGATTTCAAGTTTTTTTTAACCGCAGATTTAGATGTGAGATCTAAGCGAAGAAAAAATGAGTTAAAACAAATGGGTGAGGACCTATCAATTGATGAAATAAAGGCTTCTATTCAAAGAAGGGATCGTATTGATTCTTCAAGAGAATTTTCTCCATTGAAGCGTTCAGAAGATTCTATAGAAATAGATTCAACTGATCTAACGATTGATGAGCAAATTGAAAAAATAATAAAAATAATAAAAAATAATAAAGAAGGAACATCAAAGCATGTTTGAAAATAAAAATGAAGAAAATGTAGTTGAACAGGGCCTTGAGAACGAAAAAAATACCGTTTCAGGGATCAGCGTTGAAGACACGCCAGCTATTTCAAATAATAATCTTGAGGAAATTAAGGATTATTTAGATCCCTCACTTTTCGATGAAATTAAAGTGGTCAGTATTGATGAAGAAAATAAAGATCATTCATCCAATGAAAATGACCCAAAAGTTGAAGAGCTTTATGCAAATACATTTGGGGATATATCAGAAAACACTCTTGTGGAAGGTCGAGTAGTTGGAATGAATGATAGAGATGTTTTAATAGATATAGGTTTTAAATCTGAGGGTATAATTGATCGTTCTGAATTTGATAAAAATGATTTACCAAAGATTGGTGATCAAGTAGAAGTTTATTTAGAATACATTGAGGATGCTGGTGGGAACACCATATTATCAAAAGAAAAAGCTGACTTCATGCGCCGTTGGAAAGAGCTAAATGATGCATTTGATAATGAGAAAATTATCAAAGGAAAAATTATACGTCGGATAAAGGGAGGTCTTATTGTGGATCTTGGTGTGGTACAAGCTTTTTTACCAGGCTCTCAAGTTGATGTTCGTCCAATTCAAGATTTTGATGTTTATTTGGAGAAAGAGATAGAATTACGCATTGTAAAGTTTAATGAATCAAGAAAAAACATTGTTGTTTCTCACAAAATCATACTTGAAGATAGTTTAAAAGAACAAAGGGAAGCTCTTTTTAAAGAATTAGAAGTTGGATCAATTATTGAAGGTCGTGTCAAAAATGTGACTGATTTTGGTGTTTTTGTTGATTTAGGAGGGATAGATGGTTTGTTACATATTACGGATCTTTCTTGGGGAAGGGTAAATCATCCTTCTGAAATAATTAGTTTGAATGATAAAATAACTGTTAAAGTAATTGAATATGATGTTGAAAGAAAACGTGTATCACTTGGTTTAAAACAGTTGACTCCTCATCCTTGGGAAGATGTTGAAACAAAATTTCCTATCGGAAATGTTGTCAAAGGAAAAGTAGTTAGTCTGACTAATTATGGATGTTTTATTGAATTGGAGCCTGGAATAGAAGGGCTAATTCATCATTCTGAAATTTCTTGGACAAAACATATTAAAAATCCTTCTGAAGAATATTCTATGGGAGATGAAGTAGATGCAAAGGTGTTATCAATTGATATTGAAGATCGAAAAATTAGTTTAGGTGTCAAACAGCTAACACCCGATCCATGGGATAAGATTGAAGAAAAGTATATGGTTGGAACGGTGCATAATGTAAAAATAAAAAACTTAACCCAATTTGGTGCATTTGCAGAATTAGAGGATGATATTGATGGCCTTATTCATGTTTCTGATATGTCTTGGACTAAAGTAATTAGACATCCAAAAGAAATAGTAGAAAAAGAACAAGCACTAGAAGTTCGAATATTAGAAGTCTCAAGAGAAAACCGGAGAATTTCGCTGGGTCTTAGGCAAGTTAAAGATGATCCATGGCCCGAACTTGTTGATTATTTTGAATCAGGAAAAGAAGTTAGCGGTGAAATAATTAGGATATTGGATAAAGGGATTATTACCTTACTTGAACGGGATGTTGAAGGGATTATCCCTTTTGGTAAAATGTCTAAAAAAGATAGACGAAATCTTGCTAGTCAGTATGAAGTTGGAGCTAATTTATCTGGAATTGTAATGAAAGTTTCTCCCGAAGATAAAAAGGTCATTTTGTACAAAGAGGAACTGGCTGGAAATGTTAAAAGAGCTTCTGCAAATGATGAAGTGAAGCAATATCTCAATAATCAAAATACAGACTCGGGTGAAAAGTTGGAGCTGCCGCAAGAGCTTATAGATTTAGCTAGTCAAGTTGAAGTCGATTTACCTGGTAAAAAAATGGAGGATGTTGGAACTGAAAATGAAGAGGAGAATTAATAGAAATCATTAGGAGTAAAGTTACTTCTTGAAAGAAAAAAAATCACAATCGTATGTAAGTCAGAAATTCGCAATACCATTTGGATCATTAATCCTTGCTCTACTTTTGTGGTTGTTTGTTGTTTCTGCAAAAGAATATGATTTGGTATTAGATCTTCCTATTGAGGCTAGAAACCTAAGTGCGCAAATGGCTCACAAAGAAGAGGTTCCTTCTTATGCATCAATAAAAATTAGAGGTACAGGAAGGAATTTATTCAAATCCATTTTACTAAAAAATTACGCTGGATTTAAATTAGTTTTAGATTTGGAGGGTATATCTGAAGAATATGAATTCAATTTGAATGATTATTTTGAAAAGTATCCTCGAAAAGTTGTTCTTCCTTTGAATTATAATTTATCTTTTGTTGAAGTAATTTATCCTAATCGAATAAAAATTAGTTTAGATGAATATCAAGTTAAAAAAGTCCCTATAGTTTCTAATCTTCATATTTTTCCTAGCCCAGGTTTTATGTTGGTAGGAGATATAAAATTTGAACCTGAAATGATAGAAATAGCTGGCCCAAAAGAAGAAATAGCTTTAATTAACCATGTGCAAACACTGGAAGATACAATTGATAATATATCAACTACTTATTATAGAAAAATAAAAGTATTCTCAAATCAAAGACTTATTGAATATAAACCAACACACGTACAAATCAGTTTAAATATTCAACAAATTAGTGAAAAAATTATAGCTGATATACCTGTAATTATAAATAATGTTCCAAAAAATATTAGAGTATTTCCATCACCTCAAACAGTATCTCTTACTGTCATTGGCGGGGTTCAAAGAATTGCTTCTATAGACCCTGAGGAAATTAAAGTTTATATTAATTTTAATGACTGGAGTAGCCAAATACAATTTTATGAACCAAAGGTTAACTTGCCAACTGGGTTATTAAATTGGAAAGATATTTCTCCAAAAAGTTTAGAGATTGCAGTGGCTAGAGAAATAAGATGATAGTGTTAGGTATTGAAACTTCGTGCGATGAGACAGCAGCAGCTGTTTGCAAAAATGGGGAAATAGTTTCTAGTGTAGTTAGCCAACAAATTATTCATTCACACTATGGTGGAGTAGTACCTGAATTGGCATCCAGGGAACATGAGCTCTTATTAAATAGGGTGATTCATGAAGCAATAATAAAAGCAAATATTAATCTTGAAAATCTAAATGCTTTAGCGGTAACACAGGGCCCTGGGTTGAATGGAACATTATTGACTGGCATATGTTTTGCAAAGGGTTTAGGTCTGGGTTTAGGTATACCGGTTGTCCCGATTAATCATCTTGAAGGTCATATTTTTGCAAATTTCATTGCTGATCCCTCACTCGAATTACCTTTTATTTGCTTACTAGTTTCAGGAGGACACACACAGCTATGGTATGTGAAAGGTCTCGGGGAATATAAACTTTTAGGTGAGACAAGGGATGATGCAGCTGGTGAAGCATTTGATAAAGGGGCTAGAATTTTAGGATTAGGATATCCTGGTGGGCCAGCAATCGAAAAAGCAGCTAAAGGTGGAAATCCTAATGCGGTCAAATTTCCTAGAAGTCTTATGGGAAAAAATAATCTAGAGTTTAGTTTTAGTGGTTTAAAAACCTCTTTGCTTTATTTTATGGATGATTTTAAAGAGACCAAGAAGCTATCTAAAAAAGATATTATAGCGAGCTATCAGCAGGCAATTATAGATGTTCTTATTAAAAAAGTAATAACAGCAATGAATATAAATAATGTGGATAAATGTGTAATTGCTGGTGGTGTTGCGGCAAATAAACGCTTGAGAAATGGTCTTAGATTAGCTTTGGGGGATAATAAAATTATGTTTCCAGATTTATCCTATTGCACTGACAATGGTGCAATGATAAGCTACTTGGGAGAGAAAAAAATACAATTAAAAAAATATGAGTCTTTATCATTTAGTTCTCAGCCAAATTTGAAGTTGTCTTAATTTTGAATTTTGAATTCACCTATTCATCTCATTTATTCTGGGTTCTTTTAATCATAATATCCATTACGATATATTTTGGATATAGAAATATATTTAGTTTAAGTAATTATAGGGTACTAACTATATTTCGTACTTTATCTTTTATAATATTATTATTTCTCTTTTTAGATCCTAAGGTGAATTATTCAGTTTCAAAAACAAAGGAATTACCTTGGAATGTCTACATTGACAAATCTTTAAGTATGTCATATCATTCTAAACCTTCATCCGTTGCATTAGCTTCAGGAGTTGACAACTTAATAAATCAATTAAATAGTAAAAACATACAAAATAATATTTATACTTTTGGATCGGAACTTGATACAAATTGGTCTTCAGGCGAGAAAAAATTTTCCCAGGGTTCCACAAATCTTGGATTAGTTTTAGATCATATCAAAAGCAATAAGAATAAAAACTCTGCAGGGTCAGTAATCATTACAGATGGCCAAGCAAACTTAGGAAAAGAATTAGAAATAGAAAAATTTGATTTTTATAAACCTATTCATATTGTTGGAGTAGGAAATACGTCTCCATTCGTGGATGTGGCAATAAAATCAATAGATGCACCGCCTGTAATTATTAAAGGAGAAAATGCTGAATTAATTGTTTCAGTTACTTATAGTGGTGATCCAAATAAAAAACTTAACATAACACTTTATTCACAAAATAAGCTTATGGGATCAAAAGTTATTTCATCATCAGGAAATAATAGTGTTGATCAAGTTCGTTTTATGGTAAATCCAGATCAAACTGGAAAAATAGAATATCGGGTGCAAGTAAATTCTATTGCAGATGAGATAAATATTCAAAATAATAAACAAGTAGTCTCGATGCATGTTTTAAAAAATATGTATCGGATAGCAGTTATCACAGGAGCACCAAATTTTAATACACAATTATTAAAAAAAAATATTTTTAATAATTCAAAAATCGAGTTTGATCATTTTATATATCGAAATAATAGTTATTCGATCCCGTTAAAAAAATTTTGGGATACAAAATATGACTTAATTATTTTTGATAATCACCCAATTGATGAAAATGCAGATGAATGGAGTTCATACTTAAGAGTTTTTGCAAAAAAAATATTATCTCAAAAAACTAGTTTAGCTTTGATCGCGGGTTTTGATATCCAAAAAGATATTTTTGAGTCTTATTTAAAATTAATGGAACTCAATTACAAAAAGTCAATCATTAAACTAGAATCTGAATTCCCATGGGAGATTACTGATAATTGGGAAAATACTTTTCCTTTTATTGGTTCTGGTTTTACTAATGAATATCAAAACAACCTCCCTCCTATTTTTGTTGGAATTAATATTGAACCAAACAATGCCAACGTGCTTGCAAATTTTTCAATTTCTGAAATGAAAGTACCTTTGTTACTTTTATCGGAAAAAGGTCCTTTAAGATTTGCAGTATGGACATCTCCTGATCTAAATCAATTACATTTTAAAAATCAAAATAAGAAATCTAATAATTTTTTTGAAGATTTTTTTAGTCCAGTAATTACGTGGTTAATGAGAACAAATAATGAAAAAAATTTTTATTTTAGATCTAGTAAAAATTTATATCAACAAGGTGAACAAATCTCAGTTATTGGTAAGCCAATTATTAGTTCCAGATATAGTACAGAAGGTTATATACATGTTTTTAGCAATGATTCATTAGTAAATACCAAACAACTTTTTTATAACTTGAATAAAAAAAATTATGAAGGGAAGTTTTGGGCTTCTAAAGCCGGTAAATTAGATTATAAAATAGAAATGTTTGATGAAGAAAAATCTAGGATTGTTAGTGAAGGAGAAATCCATGTTCAAGAAAGTCAAATTGAATTAAATAAAGTTTTTTTAAATGAATTACCTTTAAAAAAATTGGCAAATCAGACTAATGGAACTTTTAATCTTTGGGATAGTAGGGAAGAGTTAATTAATAATATTGAAAAAAAGATTGAGAAAACAGTGGGGAATACAAGGTTAGTCCTCAAAGAAAAGATAGGAATAGTAATTTTTTTATTCATGTTAGTTTCAATAGAATGGTTTTTGAGAAGACGGTTAGGGCTATTATAGAAAGAGGATTTTTATGAAAAATGTTACATTTATTGGCACTGGCTATGTTGGACTTGTTAGTGGTACAGGTATTTCAGATTTTGGACATAAAGTTACCTGCTACGATATATCTGAAAAAACAATTAGCTCTCTAAAAAAAGGGAATATTCCTATATATGAGCCAGGGTTAGAAGAGTTAATAAAAAAGAATACTGGTGCGGGGAGACTTTTTTTTTCTAGTGATCCAGAAATTGCAATCAAAGATGCGGATGTAATTTTCATTGCTGTCGGAACTCCAATGGGAAATGATGGTAAAGCAGATTTAAGATATGTTGAATCAGCAGCTAAAATTATAGGTGAATATTTAAATTCATATACGGTTGTATGTACGAAAAGTACAGTACCAATAGGATCAGGTAAAAGGATTATCAATATAATTAATAAGTCAAAAAAGAATGATGCTACTTTTGATTACATATCTAATCCTGAATTTTTGCGTGAAGGATCAGCATTAAATGATTTTCTATGGCCTGATCGAGTTGTAATTGGTGGGTCAAGTAAAAAATCTTTTGATATAATGAAAGAAATATATGGACCTCTGTTTAAAAATAAACAGCCAATAGTCTATACAACTGTAGCTACAGCTGAGATGATAAAATATGCATCTAATGCATTTTTAGCCTTGAAAATCAGCTATATGAATGAAGTGGCAAATCTATGTGAATCATTAGGTGCTGATATAAAGCAAGTAGCAAAAGTGATGGGGCAAGATGGAAGGATAAGTCCTAAGTTTTTACATCCAGGTCCAGGATATGGTGGATCTTGTTTTCCTAAAGACACCGAAGCATTTGCCTCATTAGGCAGAAAAAATGGTAATAAGATTAGAACAATTGAAGCAGCCATAAAAACAAATAGTGAACAAAAATTAAGAATGGTAAAAAAAATAAAGAACCTAATAGGTGGCGACTTTGAAAATAAGACTATTGCTATTTTAGGACTTGCGTTTAAGCCAAATACCGATGATGTTAGAGAATCAGCCTCGTTAGAAATGATTAAAAATATTAAAGAAATGGGCGGAATTGTCAAAGCTTTTGATCCTGTTGCAAATGATTCAATGAAAATTATATTTCCTGATATCTCTTACAAAAGTTCTTGGGAAGAAGCTTGTGAAGATGCAGATGGTGTAGTTATCATGACTGAGTGGAATGAATTTAGAGGAATTAGTTTAAGCCATTTAAAATCTTTAATGAAAAGGCCTGTAATTCTAGATACAAGAAATATCCTAGATTTGAAAAAATTGAAAAAAAACAACTTTTTGTTTGATAATGTTGGGCATAATAAATTTAATGAAAATTGAAGAAACAGAAATAAAAGACGTTAAAATTATAAGACCATCAGTTTATAAAGATTTAAGGGGTACTTTTTTTGAAACTTTTAAGTCTACACTCTTTGAATCGTATGAACTACCAAATGATTTTTATCAAGATAATCAAGTAAGATCAAAAAAAGATGTCCTTAGAGGATTACATTATCAACTACAGAATCCACAAGGTAAATTAGTTCAAGTAGTTTTAGGTTCTATCTTAGATGTTGCTGTAGATATTAGGTTAGGTTCCCCTACATTTGGTAAATATCATCTTGTAGAACTTTCATCAAAAAATAAGAAAATATTTTATATCCCAGAAGGATTTGCACATGGATATTTAGTGCTGTCTGAGTTTTCAATTGTAATATATAAGTGTACAAATATATATGACCCAAAAGATGAGTATGGGATCAAATGGAATGATCCTGATGTGGGTATTAAATGGGGAAATAAATCACCTTTATTATCTGATAAAGATAACAAACTTCCCAACTTAAAAGACCAAGAGTATTTACCTAGGTACTAAAATGAAAACAATATTGGTAACAGGCGGTTGTGGGTTTATTGGGTCAAATTTTATTCAAAACATATTACAAAAAGATTCATCTATATATATTATAAATCTTGATAAGCTAACCTATGCAGGAAACTTGATGAATCTTTCTTCTTTATCGAGTAAGAGATATGCTTTTGTAAAAGGAGATATCTGTGATAAAGGCTTAGTAGAATATTTATTCAATAAATATAATTTTCAATCAGTTGTTCACTTTGCAGCTGAAAGTCACGTTGATCGATCTATTGATGGCCCTTCAGATTTTATACAAACTAATATTGTAGGCACTCTTAATTTGTTAGAGCATTCAAAAAAGTTTTATTTGAAATCAAAAAACAAGGATTTTAAATTTTTACATGTATCTACAGATGAGGTTTATGGATCACTTGGAATTAATGGTAAGTTTCATGAAAATTCACCTTATTCTCCCAGTTCACCATATTCAGCATCAAAAGCAGGTTCAGATCACTTAGTACGTGCTTGGAATAATACCTATGATTTACCTGTATTGATAACTAATTGTTCGAATAATTACGGCCCTTATCAATTTCCAGAAAAATTAATTCCTTTAATGATAATCAATGCTATAAATAATAAATCTTTACCAGTATATGGTAAAGGATACAATGTTAGGGATTGGTTGTATGTTTTGGATCATTGTGATGCTATATACACTGTTTTAGAAAGAGGTGAGATAGGTCAGACTTATAATGTAGGTGGGAATAATGAAATAAAAAATATAGATGTGATCGAAGCCATATGCGATATCCTTGATCATTTAATTCCAAAGGGTAATTCCGAATCTTATAAAAAATTAATACATTTTGTGCAAGACAGGCCTGGTCATGATTTTCGTTATGCAATAGATGCAAGCAAACTAAATTCAAAGCTAGGCTGGTTCCCTAAAGAGTCTTTTGAAAGTGGACTAGAAAAAACTATTCACTGGTATATCAATAATAAAAATTGGTGGACAGCAATTTTAGATAATACTTACAGGC
>JAYPLH010000280.1:0-2029 GCA_038365355.1 Fidelibacterota bacterium | reverse complement strand
TATCGAGTTTATTACAAATATCCATAACAATTTCGTCAGTATTTTTATTAAAAGGAACAGGTTCATCCTTGAAGTTATAAAGCTCTCCTATTATAAGACCTTTTATATTGTTTAACATTTTTGATTCATACATATGAATTAGATTTCTTTCAAAGGAGTAGAAATACTCATTTACATCTTCCAAAAAAAGAATTATGTTGTCTGTTGAAAGGGCATTGGGGGTTCCCAATCGGTTAATTAGTAATGTCATATTCCCTCCCCATATCCTTCCACGTCCTATTCCTGATTTTAATACTTTCATTGGTGACATGGGTGAAGAAAAAATTTTCCGTTTATTTTCTATTTGAAGGACTTGTAACATGTGAAGGTAGTTATAATCAATAAAATTTTCTTTAAAGCTTGATAACATTGGGCCATGAAAAGTAATCAATTCTGTCTTTTGAGAAATTGATAATAAAAAAGCAGTTATATCGCTATATCCTAAAAATATTTTCGGGTTATTTTTTATAAGATCATAGTCTAATAAAGGTAAAACTTTGTTTGCTCCATATCCTCCACGTGCGCAAATAATTGCATCTACCTTTGGGTTTTTAAACATTGCATGAATATCTTTCGCTCTATCCTGAGGAGTACCAGAAAATGGACCATACCTCAAGAAATTACTCGATCCTAGTATAATATTATAACCAAGGTCAGTAAAATATTTTGAGGTCTTCTTTAGCATTTTGTCATCCAGCCAGTAGGATGGACTAATTATCCCTATTGTTGAATTTGGTTTTAACTCTTTTGGCTTAATCATATAGTGTTGATAAAATTATATTATCTTGTAATGCTCGAAAAGGATTAGAATTTCCTACATACCCACTAGTTAAAATAGAAAACGCTATAGGGCCATACTTTTTCGAAAAAATATATCCAGAAATATTTGTAATCCCTGAAAGTCCTCCTGTTTTCACTCGTATCCTGTCACCTGCAGTATTGAGTCTATTTTCCATAGTTCCTTTTTTCATCCCTCCATTAGGTAAACATGAAATAAAATCGTTTTTATACTGGCTCTTGAATATCCATTCTAAAAATTTGGTTATTTCAGATGCACTTACAAGATTATATCTAGAAAGTCCCGATCCATCTGCAATTCTTATGTGAGTTGTATCTATACCAACTGAATCATTTAAAAAAGATTTCATTTTGCTTAATCCGTTTTCCCAATTTCCTTGGTTATTATTTATGGATCCTACCTTCTTTACAAAAAGTTCTGCCGTGAGATTATCACTTTCATTCATCAAATTTTTTGAAGAGTGTAATAATCCTTTCGAACTATGACTGGCTATTTGATTTCCTTTTTTGTTTGTGAATAACGTAGAAACTTGCTTTACCGAAACACCATATTTTTTTAGTAGCTTTTTAAAAATAGTTCCTGTGTAGAGCGAGGGGTTCTCGATATTTCTTCGCAATGTATCTGGTATTGCATTAGGATGTAAATTCCCAGAAATAGTAAAATTATTTTTTTTGTTTTTCCAATCACGAATTATAGATATTTTTTTGACATTATTAGTTTGGCGAACTGTTTTAGAGTTGTTTAAATAAGAAATGTAATTTGTTTCTGGGTATGTTTTTACATTTGCGGGTTTTCCTAGCTTCCCGGGTGTAATAATAAAATCTATACAGTTATCATTTAAAGATAGTGCATTTACTGGCGCAGCATACCACCAAGAACCTTCATCCCACATCCATCCATTTCCGTAATGAGTGGAATCCATCTGGCTTGCATCTAAAAACAATGTATCTACTGTAGTGATAAATTTAGAAGTACGGTACGCAAGGCTATCAAGTTCTTTTACAGATAAGTCAGGATCTCCGGATCCTTTTAAGATTAGGTTCTTTTGATATTTGTAGACTCGTGTTTTAAAAACATGGTTTTCCCCCAAATAGTGTAAGGCTGTCGCTAAAGTAAAAAGTTTGATATTGCTAGCCGGAGTAAATAGTTTTTCACTATTAAGTTCATATAAAGTTTCGCCACTTTTGAGAG
>JAYPLH010000279.1:0-2037 GCA_038365355.1 Fidelibacterota bacterium | reverse complement strand
CTTCAGCAATAAGTGTAACTGATTTTACTTACGAAACATGGGTTTATCATACTCCGTCTAATAATGCTTCGGATTATGGATATTTTTTCTCAGGGCAATCAAAAGGTCTTGGTATTAGTGAAGGTGGCACTGACGGAGGTTTATCAACAGGCGATTTATATTATTACAACGGATCTATTGTAGGTTTGGTGCAAGCTGTAGGTGTGGGATACAGCCTTCCTGCAAGTCAATGGGTACATCTTGTTGCTGTTTGTGATGGAACATCGAATTCAATAGAAACTTATACAAATGGTTCTCTTGTTTCTACCACAAGTGTTTCTAATATTCAGACATCCATAACAGAATTATCGAGATATGATACTGGAGCAAATTATTTAAATGGAAAGGTTTCAGGTGTTCGGGTTTATAACGATAAACTCACAGCATCAGAAGTCTTACAAAACTATAATGCAACAAAAAGAAACTATGCTCAATCAATAATTACTAATGGATTAGTTCTAAAATTAGATGCTTATAATAAAGACTCTTATATTAGGAGCAGTGTTAATGGAACTACTTGGAGTGATGTGAGTGGTCAGGGCAATAATGCAACTCTAGTTAATGGAACCTCCTTTGACAGCAATCTTCCTCGTAATTTTGTATTTGATGGGACTGATGATTATGCTACTGCAGATTCAGTATTAACTGATTCTTTCTTACAAGGTGTTTGGACTATAAGTTTTTGGGTAAAATTTGATACTATAAGCACAGCAGGAGCCAGCCTTAATCAAGATCGTGCATTATTACATCACGGAACAACTTTCAACAACAAAGGACTTCATTTGTGTCAAAGAGATGGTAAAATACATTTTGGATTGTATGCTAATGATGTTAATAGTTCAAGCACAGTATCTACAGACACTTGGTACAATGTTGTTTTCACATTAAACAATATAAACGGTGTAAAAAGAATTCATATTAATGGATCCCTTGATAATCAACATAGTGGTAGTGCATATACAGGTACAGGATCAAATGCTAGAATCGGTGGAGAAATATTATTTGGTAAGAACTTTGATGGAAATATGGCTATGATGAACGCTTATAATAGAATACTAACAGCAGAAGAAGTGACATATAATTACAATATAGATAAAGCAAGGTTTGGATACTAAATAATCTTAAAAGAAGTTATTGAATAATAATGACCGTTGAATTAAATCAATCACCAGCAGATTTATTTGAAAAGTATCAGGCAGAAAATGTTGGTATATCTTATACTGGATTGATTTATAATTTAGATGTTGGATATGGAACTACTAACCTTTATAATCCTGATAAAAATAGATTTATAGAATTAAGTCCAAATTTTAATAATAGAGACTTTACAATCTCAACTCCAAGATCAACATTTGATGTTACTAATGGTATAGGAACCGTATCAATTGCGTTTACTGGTACTGGATATAATACTGGAGCTTATAATAATTATGTCGGTGCGATACCTTTTGCAAAAAATACAATAGGAGCAACTATTCCTGGAATTGGAACTGATAGTCCCTCAAAACTCACTGTAGAGATGTGGCTTAAAATTAATGCTCTTGAAGGAGTGGTTAATGCAAGTAGTTACAATGAATCTGGAGGTATGTTGTTTTCTTTTAGTGTTTATGATGTATGGACAGGTGATAATACTATTAATGGTACATTAGGATTTAATGCATTCGATGCAACAACTGTGGGTATTACCAAAGAAAAAGTTCAATCCTTAATGTTGCAGGGAAATTGGCACCATTATGTATTTGTAATGACTCCTTTTGTTAGTAATGATGAGATTTATGTAAAAAATAAAATTTATATTGATTCTTATGATCAAGGATCATTAGTGAATAATAGAGGAGTTGGGTATGGTAATAGTAATAATAGGAATTTTGCTAATGGTTTCTTTACACTAAATGGTGTCGATTTTTTGGGTAACTATAAATTAGAGATGGATGTTGGGTTGGTAAGAATTTATAATAGAGAATTAACATCCGAAGAAGTTACACAAAACTATAATGC
>JAYPLH010000278.1:713-2061 GCA_038365355.1 Fidelibacterota bacterium | reverse complement strand
AAGTTATCATCTGACTAGCAACATCCGTTTTCGTACATGACTCAATGCCCTGCAAACCTGGTGATGAATTGACTTCTAAAATTAATGGCCCTCTATTCGATCTCATTAGATCAACACCCGCTATTGTTAATCCAAGTATCTTTGCAGCTCTCATCGCAACCTGATTTTCTTCACTAGTTAACGTAATTTTTTCTACATGAGCACCCAGGTGCAAGTTAGATCTAAACTCACCTTCAGGTGCGACTCTTTTCATTGCGGCTACGACCCTATTTCCTATAACAAACGCTCTTATATCCGTCCCGCTTGATTCTTCAATATATTCCTGAACCATTATATCTGCATCAAGCTGCCTAAAAGCACTCATCACAGATTCAGCAGCTTTTCTAGTTTCTGCTAAAACAATTCCCTGTCCTTGAGTCCCTTGTAATAACTTCATTACAAGCGGTGTACTACCCACAGACTCAATAACACCTTCGATATCCTTAGTATGGCTAGCAAAACCTGTTACAGGCATATTTATACCTGCCTCAGCTAGAATTTGCATGGATCTTAATTTGTCTCTAGAATTTGATATTGAAATAGAAGGGTTTACACAAAAACAATTCATTGTTTCAAATTGTCGCACAACTGCAGTTCCATAAAAAGTATTTGAAGCACCTATTCTAGGAATAATAGCATCAGCTTTCTGTAAAGATTCTCCTCCGTAATACACAGTAGGCTTTTTTGCAGTAATATTCATAAAACATCGCATATAATCAATCACCCTAACCATATGTCCTCTTTCTCTTCCAGCCTCAACTATTCTACTCGTTGAGTAGAGATTGCTATTCCTTGATAAAATAAAAATTTTCATCAAATCTTGATAGTTCTTGATCCAGCCAAATATGACCTATGAGAATGGATAATATGCCTCTTGTTTAAAGTATTTCTCCCAATTAACATTGGATATGTCAACTTTGCTCTCTGGGCGAGAGTTATTTCAGTCAACCAAATTTCTGCTCCAATTTGAATTTTCATATGAACAGTAGGCCTGGTTTCAGTATGCCCAAAAGAACTTTTAATTTTTTTATAAGAAATAAGCTCTGTATCAATGTCTAAAAAAGATTGAGACTGATAAATTTGAAACTTAACCATTTCACTGCAATTTTTTTGATATATTTGAATATTGGTAGCATGAATCGCGGATGTTCTAGCACCTGTATCTATTTTGGCTTTTAGTTTAAAGTCATTATACGATGGCAAAAAAACCCACTCTCTCCAACCGAGAGGAGTTAATGAGGTGTTTGATTTTTTTCCCCTCCAATTTTTTAAGATTTTTGACATCATATTAATAAATGCCTCCAAAATA
>JAYPLH010000278.1:0-703 GCA_038365355.1 Fidelibacterota bacterium | reverse complement strand
CTCTCCAACCAAGAGGAGTTAATGAAGTTCTTGTATTTTTTTTCTTATTATTTATTAAACGTTTTGCCATGACATTAAAAATAAACACTCAATCTACTATAAAATCAGTTTTGTTTGAATTGATTAAAAATATTTACTTTGATATGATTTAATTAAAATTTAAATTTTATTAAGTTATGATAAATTTTTATATTACTAAATTATATTTTATTGTACCATTTTGTATTTTAGCATTTTCACCATTAAATGGTCAAAGCTTTGATCCAGAAACAGGTATAAAGACCTACCTACCTAAAAAGTATTTATCCTTTCTAATAGGCGGAGGTTCAGGTAATTTTAATTTATCAGCTGAAAGTGCATTTTCAGACCCTCAAAATCCTAAAGAAAGATTATGGACTGCTGAAGTTTCTGATGTTTCAACAAGTTTACATATGCCTCAATTATCTTTAAAATTTGGTGGATGGAAAGGCTGGCAAGGACTTGAAATGGAATTATCTTATATTGGGCAAAAAATACCTTCTCAAATCGTCTATTATGATTCACATGGTCAGATATATATCCCTCCTACAGATGGATACCCTGATGGCTATTATTATCCTGTTGAGCCTCAAGACAGTGTAGATCTCGATGATGGATTTCTTCATTTTAATTTATTTTCAATTGGAGGAACAGGATATGCAAATATTCTTCTTTCCCAGAGTAT
>JAYPLH010000277.1:0-2062 GCA_038365355.1 Fidelibacterota bacterium | reverse complement strand
TAAGTGATTTTGGGTCCGCCGAAACTCTCCAATATTTACTAGCCAGGGATTCTATCCATGGTTCAATGGAGAATGCAGTAGAGTTAGATGGAAATTATCTAATAGTTAAAGACCAGCGTGTAAGAGTAATTAGTGGAGGAGAGCCAGGTACCATCCCTTGGGATGCTTTACAAGCTGATGTAGTGGTTGACGCTACAGGTAGATTTCTAACTAGAGAAAAATTAGCGCTCCATCTAGAATCAGGAGCAAAACGAGTTCTTTTAACAAGGAATCCGAAAAATGAGATTGATAGATATGTAATACCAGGTATAAATGAGTCAAGTATTTCTTTATCTGACAAAATTATTTCTACAACATCTTCGACAACTCAGGTACTCGCTCTTATGGTGAAAATGCTTGATGAAACATTTGGATTAAAAAGAGCAATGATGACTACTGTTCACGCTTATACAGCAGATCAGCCATTAGCAGATGTGGCAGGAGCAGATTTAAGAAGAAGTAGATCAGCAGTTGAAAACATTATCCCAAATACTACACAGTCCCCAGATCTCGTGCAAAAAATTATGCCTCAATATAAAGGAAAGATTGAAGGTATTGCTTTTAATGTGCCAGTTCCAAATGGATCATGTGTTGACTTAACAACAGAATTGGATCGAACACCTACAATTGAAGAGGCTAACCAAGCCATTAAAGAATTCTCGGAAAATAAATTAAAGGGAATTGTTGGATATACATCTGACCCTATCGTATCAAGTGATGTTAGTGGTAGAGAAGAGACCATGGTTTTTGATGAAAAAGCAACAATGATTACAAAAGATGCTTTGCTAAAGACATTGTGCTGGTATGATAACGGATGGGGATTTTCAAAAAGAATTCTTGAAGTAGTAGATGCATATGCAAAATTAGAGGAGACATCATGAATATAGCTATCAATGGTTTTGGAAGAATAGGTCGATCAGTTTTTCGAATTTTGAATTCAAAAAAAGAAGTAAATCTTGTTGCAATTAATGATATTTTTGATAAAGCGGCTCTTACATATTTACTCAAATATGATACAGTAATGGGACGATTTCCTGAAGAGGTCAGACTTGACGGGGATATTCTAAAAACAGAAAGCCAATCTGTGAAGCTTTTAGCAGAGCGTGATCCAGCTTCCTTACCTTGGGGTGAGTTAGGAGTTGATATCGTTATTGAATCAACAGGTATCTTTCGTCAGAAATCTCAGCTCGAAAATCATCTCAAGGCTGGAGCTAAAAGAGTCGTCCTAACTGTTCCTGCAAAAGATGATATTGATTATACAGTTGTCTTAGGTGTGAATGATGATGGATTGTTACCTGAACATAAAATTGTTTCTAATGCTTCTTGTACCACAAATTGTTTAGCTCCTATGGCAAAAGTTTTAAATGAAGCATTTGGAATTGAACTTGGAGTAATCAATACTATACATGCCTATACAAATGACCAAAGACTTGCAGATGTCCCTCATTCAGATTGGAGAAGAAGTAGAGCCGCTGCTGAAAATGTGATACCAACAACAACAGGTGCTGCTAGAGCTGTTGGTAAAGTTTTACCCGAATTGAATGGAAAGCTTGATGGTATTGCAATGCGAGTTCCAGTCCCAGATGGGTCCGTAGTTGATTTTAATGTTCGCCTAGAAAAGGATGTTACAGTAGATCAGATAAATGATGCTGTCTATAGTTCTGCAGAGTCTGGTGCTTTAAAACATGTTTTAGAATATTCTACAATGCCTGTAGTCTCAACAGATATTATTGGGAATCCACATTCCTCTATTTTTGATGCACCGTTTACCCGTGTTATTGATGGAAATTTTGTAAAAACATTAAATTGGTATGATAACGAGTGGGGTTATTCAAATAGAGTGGCAGATTTACTTGGTAAATTGTATAGTTTAGATTAGGTAGTTAACTCAGAAATATTTTTGTAAAAGTCAAGAACCTCTGGGTTCTGAAGTGATTCAGTATTATCTACTGCATTGCCCTCGAGTACTTTTTTTACAGCTATTTCAACTTTTTTCCCATTTATAGTGTAAGGTATTTCGTTT
>JAYPLH010000044.1:8513-11570 GCA_038365355.1 Fidelibacterota bacterium | reverse complement strand
ATTTGTATCTAACCTCTAGTTCGCCTCATCCCATTAATAATTTTGGCTGTACCAGCTGCCACTCTGGTAGAAGTCGAGGAACTTCTTTTGTTTCCTCTTCCCACACACCAAATACACCAGAAGACAAAGAACGTTGGATGGAGGAACATGATTGGAAAGTGAATCATCATTGGCTCACTCCTATGCTCCCCACTCGCTACACGGAGGCAAGCTGTTTCAACTGTCATTCCAATACAAGCGATCTTGTTGGAGGAGAAAAAATAAATCTCGGCCTATCTCTTATCGACAAAGCTGGATGTAATGGTTGTCACCACAATGAAAATTGGCCTAGCTTGGAAAAAGCAGGTCCAAACTTAAAGCATATTAACGAAAAGTTAACCGAAGATTGGGTTGCTAAATGGGTAAAAAATCCACGTCATTTCCGATACAATACTAGGATGCCCGCAATATTTGAACAACCAAATCAAGAAAGTCCAGAAGTTTCAGACTACAATGATGTTGAGATCGCTGGTATCACAAAATATCTTTTTGATGGCAAGAATAAAGATATTGGTAACGATAGTAAAAGATACATAGGCGACCCAGAGAATGGTGAAAAACTCTTTAGTGCAGTAGGTTGCATGGGTTGCCATATTTCTGAGAGTAATCCTGAAGAAGCTCCTCATATTAATAATTACAAAAATTTAACAAAAGTTCAAGGTCCAAATTTAGTTGGCCTTGGTTCTAAGGTTTCTGCAGAATGGTTATATGAATGGCTCATGGATCCTCTAGCCTATAACCCAGAAACTAAAATGCCCAATCTCCGCTTGGACCCAGAACAGGCTAAAGATATTACTGCATACTTATTGCAAAACAAGAATGAAGAATTTGATGCAATTCCCGCACATGCCTACAAGGATAGTGTTCTTGAAAAGCTGACTGTTAATTGGTTAAAAAAATCAAATCCAGAATCATTTGCTTTAGCGAAAGCAGAGCAAATGAGTACAGATGAAAAGTTAAATTTTATTGGGGAAAAGAGCATACGTCACTATGGATGTTTTGGATGTCACAGCATTGATGGTTTTGATGATGCAAAACCAATTGGTGTAGAGATCACTGAGGAAGGATCAAAACCGGTTGGTAAATTTGATTTTGGGTTATTTCACGATATCGAACATTCCGTACCCGCATGGATTGAAAATAAGCTTAGAACACCTCGAATCTATGATAGAGGAAAAGAAAGTCAGCACCTTGATCTCTTGAAGATGCCTAACTTCTATTTTTCTGAGGAAGAAATTGAAGCGATTACTACTGCAGTATTGGCATTTAATTCCAATAAAGTTGGGGAAAAACTTGTTGCCAGTAATAATGATCCTAATATCTATAAAGAAGGTCACCGGCTTGTTAAACAATATAATTGCCAAGGATGTCACCTAATCGAGAATCGAGGTGGACAACTTGTTGAGCAGATGGGACAACCTGAGTATGCTCCACCTAATTTGAATTCCGAAGGTCGTAAAGCTAATCCAGATTGGTTACTTTCATTCTTTAATAATCCTTCTATTATTAGACCAAATTTGCAAGTGAAAATGCCTAGCTTTCATCAAATATCAGATAAAGAATGGGATGCGATTATAGCCTATTTTAAGCATGCTGATGGCGAGACTGTAAATTATCGTTCAGCTCATCAATTTGATATTGCAGGTAACAAATTTGAAGCGGGTGAAAAAATCCATGAATTAGGACAATGCAATAGTTGCCACTTTTACGGGAAAGTTTTTCCTACTGGAGATGCTCCCACATGGGCTCCAAACTTAGCTCTAACAAAAGAACGTTTGAACCCAGAATGGGTTACCGAGTGGTTGAAAAACCCACAAGCAATCATGCCTGGCACAAAAATGCCTGCGCCTTACATACCTGATAGTGAAATATTATCTATGGAAGGTGCTGAGGATGATTGGGGGTCAGCGCTAGTAGCTTTGGATGGTGACACCACTGATATGTTAAATGGTTTACGAGATTACTTGTGGAATATTAAAGGTGATGTAAATATAGATGCTCTAATCAAAAATTATTTCTTAGAAAATGGTTATGATTTTGATAACATTGGTTCCGATGATGAATATGACGATGAAGAAGATGATTGGGGTGACGATGAAGAAGATGATTGGGGTGACGATGAAGAAGATGATTGGAAATAATATTTTTATCTTTATTTTGTAAGCAATTTTAGAGCATTACCTACTTCACTCACCTCCCAATTTTCGCCTTTCCAGACACCTAGCATTTCTCTATTTTTTCCAATTAGCACAGAACTCAGTATATGTCCAATTTTTTCTTGCTCTATACCCCAAAAATTTCCTCCAGACTGCCTAACTAACCTATACACATCTTCTATAAATCCAGTACTAGACCAAGCATCCCAGTTCTTATAACTATTAACAGAAGAACCGTATGATCTATTAAGCACTGTTGGAGTGTCATGCTTATAATCAAAACTGATCATAATAAAATTAATTTCAGGAAATTGATTAACTAAAGCTGCATTTTTTAGCACAATTGCTGGGCACAAATTGGGCATCGGACAGCGAGAAAATACATACGATATGAATCTATATTCTCCGTCTGTTTGTGATAAGTTTACCCTAATACTATCCAAATTTAAAAATGAAGCATCGTCTAATACAGATCCGATATTCTTTTCTGAAAATTCATCGCTAAAGAATTCATCATCCTGAGGAATAAATCCTTTGCCTAAAATAGTAAAATTTCTAGCGTAAGGCTTTATCTCTTCCCATACTAACTCAAAATGTACACTGTCACCTATTTGAATTTTTGTTAAATCTTTTTTGTTTTGAATATAAAAAGGCATTGTCATTGGCATCATTAAGTTTGGAATTGTATCATGAGCAATCATTGCCTTTTGCTTATTTATATCAATGGAATACACAGTCCCTGAAACTTTATATACCTTATCATTATCTTCACAAGAGATTGCAAAGATTAATACTAAAAAAAGAAAAGGATTCATTTAATTAAAAAGAAAAAAAAAGGCGGAAAATCCGCCTTTTTTCTGTA
>JAYPLH010000044.1:0-8413 GCA_038365355.1 Fidelibacterota bacterium | reverse complement strand
CATCCTCCATAGAACCATCTTTGGCCATCTTAAAGTTTTCGCTTTTTACAGGACCTGAATGAGAAGACCCACATACCGGGTCTGCGTCCATTCTAAGGCGCTTAGGTTTTGGCGCTTTGCCATCATACTTTACATGACCTTTTAAAGTTCCTGCATCTAAGGCTGTAAAAGTAAAAGTCATGATTAGAAAGATTCTTAATGTCATATTGTCTCCAAAATAATTTTTTTGATGCTCTAAATTAATTAAAAATCATAGTATTTTATAAACCAAATGTTTAAATATATGTGTTTATGAATTAAGGCCGTTATTGCTGTAAATTTATTTTAATAACTTAGCATTTATATATTATGTATCTATTTATGATTATATGTTATTTCCTCATGTTGATAAATTTAATCAACTTAATTGTAGTGGGGACTAGTGGATTTTGGGGTCACTCAGTATTTGGCACCAGCCACACACGATTTGCTTTGTTCATGATCTTGATTTTCACTATCACTGAAACTGTTGTGATGTATTTTTTTATTTCTACTGGAAAAGCAATTAAAACAGCAATTACCTCAGGCCTAGGCACGCAATCTTTATGGGACAGAGAAAGAAAATTAAAAATGACTCTTTTTCCACAACTAATGCTTACAATATTATTAGTTGGAGGATGGTTTATTCATATAGGCGCTGTAGAAAATAACCTTGCTACTAAATGGTTACACTGGCCACTATTTTTTTTAGCATTTATTCATCATTTGTGGTCCTTAAAGATTAAAAATAGTTCCTTTAGGGAACAACTTGCTATAATATCAGAACTAGAACCAGAACCTACTTAACATGTACTACATGGCAAAAGGCTTAGAATTATTAGGGATGTTCATCATTGCAGTCGGATTTATTATTAAATACCCTAAACTTATGGATCCCAAACTATTACTTGCAGGTATCATATGTTTTGGTTCAGGATGGATTATTGAAAAATATATTTTGTAAAGCTAATTATACTCTTTTTTTAAAAAATATTTAGTTAAATTTGATGCTAAGAAAAACAGTACATAATTTAAATAATGGCATATAATTATTTTAAAGGAATTCCCGAGTTACCAGAATACGCTAGGGAAAAGCAAAAACGTCCAAAACTAATTGCAGTAGTAGATGAGGATAACTGCACAGGCTGTCAGGCTTGTGTTCCTTTTTGTCCTGTTGACTGCATCGAACCAGTCTCAAATGAAAAATATGAGTTTCCTATTATTCCACCTGTTCAAGTTCGTCACAATGAATGTACAGGCTGCCAGGTTTGTGCTCGTGTTTGCACTAAAATGACATGGGATGCAATCCGAATGCTTGGAACAGAGACGTTTGAAGATAATTACACCATGAAAATCGATTAATTTTATTTGTAAATAGCATGAGCGATAATCACCATCACGAAGAAACATTTTTTCAAAAATATATATGGTCCGTTGATCACAAAGTAATTGGGATACAATACGGAATAACATCTCTCTTATTCCTATTGTTTGGATTTGGTTTAATGGCAGTTATGAGATATCAATTAGCATATCCAGAAACTGTAATTCCAATTATAGGGCAATGGCTTTTTGCAGAAAGCGGTGGCATCATGCTTCCAGAAAATTATAATACCTTTGGAGCTATGCATGGTACAATTATGATTTTTCTAGGGGTAGTCCCACTTGCCGTAGGTGCATTTGGAAACTACCTTGTACCTTTGCAAATAGGTGCACCTGATATGGCGTTTCCTAAACTAAATGCAGCAAGTTATTGGACTTACTTTGTAGGTGGTGTTGTAATGATGGCTAGCTTTTTTACTCCTGAAGGTGCAGCAAGGTCAGGATGGACATCTTACCCCCCTCTTTCAATTTTTGAGTCTGGGCAAACAATGTGGCTTCTTTCGATGGTTTTCTTAATTACTTCCTCCTTGTTGGGATCCATGAATATTATTGTCACTATTGTTCAGCTACGTGCACCTGGATTAACATGGTTTAAGCTACCTTTTTTCATCTGGACTCAGCTTGTTACATCGTTTCTATTAGTCTTAGCCTTCCCTCCATTAGAGGCTGCTGCAGTGTTGCAGCTTATGGATAGATTAGCAGGAACCAGCTTTTTCTTACCGAGTGGGCTTGTTTATGCTGGAGAAGCCGTTGCAGCCTACGGAAATGGTTCCCCTCTTCTTTGGCAGCATTTATTTTGGTTTCTCGCTCATCCTGAAGTGTACGTGCTTATTCTGCCTGCGATCGGTATAGTCGGAGAAATTTTAGCAAATAATACCCGAAAACCTTTGTGGGGTTATAAGTCACTTGTATATGCAATTTCTTTTCTAGGTTTTATGTCTTTTATTGTTTGGGCCCATCATATGTTTTTAACAGGAATGGGGCAGACAATGAGTGCCTTCTTTCAGCTAACTACTATGATTATTTCGATACCATCCGTTGTTGTGCTAACCGCTTTTTTTATTTCTTTATGGGGCGGGTCCATTCGATTTAATACCCCTATGCTCTTTGCATTATCTTTTCTCCCAATGTTTGGAATTGGAGGATTAACTGGACTTCCTCTTGGTGTTGCTGCCTCAGATATTTATCTCCACGATACTTATTATGTTATTGGTCACTTTCATTATGTTGTAGCTCCAGGAACCTTATTCGCACTTTTTGCGGGGATTTATTACTGGTTTCCTAAGATCACAGGAAGAAAATTACACGAAGGTATGGGTAAGCTTCATTTTTTCCCTTCTTTTCTAGCCATGAATGGAATTTTTATGCCAATGTTTATACAAGGTTTAGCAGGGCTATCAAGAAGAATGTATGATGGAGGACAACAATACGCTCATGCCTCAGATATTACGCATTGGAATGAATTTATGACAATCTCTGCTTTCATACTTGGGCTTGCTCAAATTCCATTTATTTTAAATATTTTCATTACCTTAAGTACTAAAAAGTCAGAAGACAGAAATCCATGGAAATCTACTACTATCGAATGGTCTGCTCCCTCTCCTCCTTTGCCCCATGTAAATTTTGAATCAGCAGTTGAAGTGCATAGAGGTCCGTATGAATATAGTGTACCAGAAAGAGAAGAGGATTTTTATCCTCAGACATCACCATGAGTAGCATACCTTATATTGTAGAAGAGCGTCCTGATACAGGCCTTAACAATTCAAAGTTAGGCGTATGGATATTTTTAGCATCTGAAGTGATGTTATTCGGAGGTCTCTTTTCAGCCTATGTCTTTTTGAGATTAGCTGCTCCTGAGGGTGATTTTGATTATTGGGGTGCCAAATTAAATGTTCCCATGGCAACTTTTAACACAATGCTTCTGATCACATCTAGTGTAACCATGGTAATGAGCTGGGCTTCTCTTAAATTGAAACAGTTTGACAAATATAAAATGTACCTAGGAATCACAATATTATGTGCTTTAGGTTTCCTTTGTGTAAAATATTTTGAATACACTGGAAAATTTCACCACGGTATTTATCCCTCTTCTAGCACATTTATGGGTATTTACTTTACCCTTACAGGACTACATGTTCTTCACATAATTGGAGGTCTAGTGGTCTTAATTTATTTATGGACCAGGCAAGCAGACAAAATGTGGGAAGAAAATCCAGATCTTCTTGCTAACCGGATTGAAGTAACAGGTCTTTATTGGCACTTCGTTGATCTTGTATGGATATTTTTATTCCCAATATTGTACTTACTCTAGGATAAATAATGTCGAACAATTCAGACCACTCCATAGAACATCATATTCAAACCTATATTAGAGTTTTCATAGCTCTTGGAGTATTAACCGTTATCACAGTTGCGGTAAGTTATCTTGAAGTGTCTTTTATAGAAGCATTTTTTCTTGCTATCACGATTGCTTCTATTAAAGGGAGTTTAGTATTAGGATTTTTTATGCATCTTATTTCTGAAAGAGCTGCAATAATATGGATACTAGTCGCAACCACTGTCGCATTTATCATCTTAATGTTTATCCCACTAATATCATTAACAGACTCAACAGGGATGTATTAAAATGAGTCTGAAAATAACACATACTGTTATCATTGTAATTTCGATCCTACTAACAGGTTTTTTTTCATACTTCATGATCAGCAGTCCTGATCAGTCTTATTCTTTTGTTTTCTTTATCGGAGGAATAATCGCTACTCTGGGTTTATGTTATTATCTACTATCTATAATTAAAAAATTTAAAACATTATAGTGAAGCACCTTAAAGCAAAGATTTTAGCATTTTTAGGTCTATTTCTTTTTGAAATATCTTATGCCTGTTCTACATGTTATGGAGATCCAAATAGTAATGCTGGTAAAGGTATGGACATGGCTATAATTACCTTACTAGGTGTGATAACTCCTTTATTAATTGCAATAGCTGCTGGAATAATATCTATCGGTCTAAAATCAAAAAAAATAAATCAGAGTACATTAAATAATGATTGAACTATTAAGATATTTTGGACTCCCAGTTGGTATTTCAACGGTAAGTGGAAGGATAGATGAAATAATAGTAATTGTTCACTACCTCATGCTTGTACTATTTATTGGGTGGGGTGCATTTTTTATATACAGCCTTATTAAGTTTCGTGCCTCAAAGAATAAAAAAGCAAACTATCATGGTGTTGAATCCCACTATTCTAGTGTTTTAGAGGGAGCTGTAGCAGTTATCGAAATTGTTATACTCTTTGGATTTGCCTTTCCTATTTGGGCTGAACGTGTTAATGACGTTCCTGATCCAAGGGATTCAGAACATTTAAGAGTGGTTGCTCAGCAATATGCTTGGAATATCCACTACCCAGGTGCAGATGGTAAATTCGGAGATACAAGAGTAGAATTAGTAGATGAACAAGATAATCCAATAGGCTTGGACAGATCAAGTGAATTTGGTGCAGATGATTTTTATACAATTAATCAACTACATATCCCTGTTAATAAAAAAATCCGTGTTGATTTAAGCTCAAAAGATGTCATCCATAATTTTAAACTACCCGAACTAAGAGTTTCTCAAGATGCTATCCCTGGAATGAACATTCCAGTGCATTTCACTGCAACTAGTACTTCTGAAGAATTTCTTAAAACAGCTGTAGGAACAAAAAGAGAAGGGAAAAGCTTAGAAATAGCATGCGCTCAATTATGTGGGTTAGGTCATTATCGAATGAAAGGATATTTAACCATTCACGAAGAAGAAGATTATATAGCCTGGCTTGCAGAACAAGCAGAATACCTTGAAGAAGAAAGCGGAGATGATTGGGGTGATGATGAAGATGGAGATGATTGGGGTGACGACGACTGGTAAAACCAGTTAAAATTTACATTATACTAATTTCTTTCCTTCAACCATTCCATAAAATCTTTCAAACAATCGTTTGGAATAGTATGTTCTGAATTATACTCATGAAAAGATGGCTTCATTCCTAGTTTTATAAGTCCATCCCTTGTGCGTTGTCCAAGATTCATTGGTACAACAGGATCTAACTTACCATGCCCCATAAAAAGATCTAATTTTTCTAACCCTTTATTATTTATCTCACCAAGTCTTTCAACTGGGAAAAATCCAGACAAGGCAACCACAGAATTAAATCTATCCGGGTTAAGAAGTCCTGAATAAATTGAAAGTGATGCCCCTTGACTAAAGCCAAGCAAATTTACTCTCTTTGGATCTAAGTTTAGATCCTCTATACATTTATTAATCGAATCTATTACCTGTATTTGATGGTTTTCCATTTGTTCAGGTTTAGGAAGTTTTCCAATGTTTTCAAAATCTAATTCTGCCCATGCCCATCCATTATATTGTACAGGTATTGATGCCTGTAAACTGATGCAGGTCCAATCTTTATCAAAAACCGGAGAAAGGCCAAAGAGATCCTGCATGTTACTCCCAAAACCATGTAAAAAAAAGATAGCTTTTGATGGTGAATCTTTACTTTCTGATTTTCTTACAAGATTATTTAAAGGAAGATCTAATTGTATTGGTTCACTCATTTTTGGCTTGCAAATTTTTCTTTCTTTTTCTGAGATGCCCGTTTATTCTGATCAAGTTCCATTTTCCTTAACCTAAGATTTTCAGGAGTAATCTCTACCAATTCATCTTCAGCAATAAATTCAATATATTGGTCTAAGGATAGTTGCTTAGGTGGCCTTAGTGTCACAGTATTATCTGATCCGGATGCACGCATATTAGTTAACTTTTTTTCTCTAGTAATATTCACATTTAAATCTCCATCTCTATTTCTTTCACCAATAATCATACCATCATATACATCTGTTCCAACACCAATAAATAACTCCCCCCTATCTACCATACCAATACATGCATAGGTTGTAACTTTACCATTTCGATCTGAAACCAATGCACCAGATTTTCTTTGGGGTATCGGACCAAACCAAGACGCGTAGCCATCGAATAACTTATTCATTATGCCTGCACCTTGAGTATCTGTTAAAAATTGAGATCGAAAACCAATGAGCCCTCTTGAAGGGATAGAAAATTCCAAGTTCACTCTTCCAGAACCATGGTTTTGTAGATTGGTCATTCGTCCCTTTCTATCTGATAATTTTTCAGTTATTACTCCCACTTTCTCCTCAGGAATATCTAGAAAAACTTTTTCCATCGGCTCAAGGGTTTTTCCACCTTCTTCTTTTGTGATAACTTGAGGTTTTGAGACCATAAATTCATAGCCCTCTCTCCTCATAGTTTCAATTAAGATTGCCATTTGTAATTCACCTCGACCTCGAACCTCAAACACATCTGTTCGATCTGTTGAATGTACTTGAAGAGATACGTTACTAAATGTTTCTTTTTCTAATCTCTCTGATATATGCCTCGTTGTCAAAAACTTACCGTCTTGTCCTGCAAATGGACTATTGTTTACATAGAAAAGCATTGAAACTGTTGGCTCATCTACCTCAATACGAGGCAATGGATCAGGATTTTCATTATCTGCTATGGTATCCCCTATCGATATATTCTCCACACCAGCAAAAGCGATAATATCTCCTGCTGAAACTTCCTCTACTTGAACTTTTTTGAGACCTTGAAAGGTATATAAAGTTGAAAATTTTTGATTTGAAAATATTCCTTCTTCCTTACATAAAGAATACGATTTGTTCATGGACAAAGTACCATTATTTAATCTACCAACAGCGATCTGACCTACATAAGAATCATAATCTAAACTAGTTATAAGGAATTGAGATTTAAGTTCGTCCAATACTTCAGGACCTTCAATATTTTCAAGTATGGCATTAAACAATGGAGTCAAATCCGTTGATTCACTCTCTAGTTCTAAATGCGCAACACCATCCTTCGCATTTGTATAAATAATAGGAAATTCAATCTGACTGTCAGAAGCACCGAGGTCTATAAATAAATCGTAAACTTCATCTACAACCTCACTAATTCTTGCATCGGATCTATCAATTTTATTTATTACTAAAATAATCGGTAATTCTTTTTCAAGTGCTTTTTTTAAAACGAACCTAGTTTGTGGCAATGGCCCCTCACTAGAGTCGACTAGTAAAAGAGCACCGTCTACTAAATTTAAACTTCTTTCCACCTCACCACCAAAATCAGCGTGCCCTGGTGTATCTAAAATATTGATTTTTACGTCATTATAAAATACTGCTGTATTCTTTGCAGTAATCGTAATCCCACGTTCTTTTTCAAGATCCATAGAATCCATTACACGATCCTCAACTTCCTGATGAGCCTTGAATGTTCCACTCTGTTTTAGAAGACCATCTACTAAAGTAGTTTTTCCATGATCTACATGAGCGATAATTGCAACGTTGCGTATAGAATCTTTTCTCATATTTTTCTTCATTTAAAAAAAAACCCCGCCAAAAGACGGGGCTTTTTTTTTATTACTGAGAATTACTCTCCAGCAACAGATGCCTTACGATAATCTGTTACTAACTTTTTAACTTCGCCAATCGCTTTTCTTGCACGTGAACCAGCAGCTTTGTTACCGCCCATGTTCTTTGCGTGTTCTTCAACAAAAGTATCGAAGTGAGCTTTTAACTCGTCATATAGTTTGCTTGTTTTAGACATTATTTTTCCTTTTTATTAAAAATTTTAACCGGCGATTTTACAAAATCTTTTCTCTCTTTACAGATATTTATTTCAATAAAATCATTTTTCTTGTTTGTATAAATGATCCTGCCTGTATTTGATAGAAATACATCCCTGCACTTACCTTACTACCATTTTGATTCTCACCCAGCCATTTGTATGTATACATTCCTGCATTTAAATCTTCATTTACCATCTCTCTAACCACATTACCTAGTAGATCATATACAACCAGATGAACCTTTTCTGTGCTAGGAAGAGAAAATTTGATATCTGTAGATGGATTAAAAGGATTTGGATAATTTTGATGCAAAACAAATTCATCCGGAATAA
>JAYPLH010000043.1:4707-11590 GCA_038365355.1 Fidelibacterota bacterium | reverse complement strand
CAGGAAAACGTTATTTGGTTTTTCTGTTTTTCATGCCTCCATTCTGATAAGCTTATTTGCTACCCTTCTTATTTTAAGTTTAGAAATCACTAATTTAGTCCCTAGGTTGCAAAATAGAGGGAATAATAAATTTGTTGATAATCAAAATATTTTGGATAAAAAGGCGATTAATAAACAATTGAATGAAGAAGATATTCTTAAAACAAACTTCACTGATATTAAAGATGATACTACTAAAAAGGAAAAAAGAGATTTTTCAAGAAATATTAAATATGTGAATGATTAATTCATATTAGTTCACCAAACAAGTTTTAAACTACCCGCAAACTCATTAATTTTGTTTATTGAGATTCGATAATTATGTCATCTATGGTAAATCATAAAACTTTCACTAAAGCATTGACGCTTTTCTGTCTTTCTGTTTTTTTGTATACAATTATTCCGCAAAAACACAATTTGATCTTGCTGATCTTAAAGTACATTTTAATAATTTTTGTTATTATTATTTTAATGATGTACAATAAAATTTTATCAATGGGTCAAATCGATGATATTAAATCCCAAACTAAGCAAGAAGTTGATATTATGGTTAAAGATGATTCTTTGAATAGTCAAATGTTTAAAAAACAATTTAACTTTTTAGCTGAGACTGTCTTGTCTTTATCAAGTTCTATTAGTTTAAAATGTTCTTCTGCGATCTATATTGTTGATCCTGAAAAACAGTGTTTTATTTTGCAGACTGAAGATAATAATAAGTTTTTAGAATCAATACCTATCTCTAATTCATTGGTAAACAAATTTAATAAAAAGGACAAGAAACTTTATCAAAAAGATAGTCCAGAAAAATGGAATGAGATTTTTCGTCATCAGAACTGGAGAGGTAGTGAGTGCGCAATATTTTGTCCAATTATTCTAGGCACAAATACCATTGGTTTCATAGTTAGTATGGTTGACCACTTTACAGATATTGATAAAAAAGGACAAAAATTTCATAATGAATTGGGTAGTTTTATTTCTTTTGGAATAAATACTTTGGGTGTACTTGAGGAACGGACAAATAATGAAAAAAATAAAACTATGATTCTTGAAGTCCTATCTGAAATTGATTTTAAATCTGATAATCAAATAATCTATAACAAATTTAAGTTTCTTATTGTCTCAATGTTTAAATATGATAGGCTTACAATCTCGATAAAAAAAGAAACTGAAAATAGGAGGGAGTACGATAAAGGGTTAAACTTAGTAATTAAAGTTATTGATGGTGATAAAGACTTGTACACGGAGGGTACTGACTTTCCTACTAACGGTTCCTTGCATGGGATGCCTGTTATAAAAGGCAAACCAATAACTGCTTCAAATTGGCAAGAAACCCATAATAACCTCTTTAGGTTTAGCTCTACCGAATCAAACGAAAATTTGTATAAATCTATCCTTGGTGTACCAATCATTGTTAATCAGGAAAATAAAGGTTCTATTTTTCTTGAAAGAAGATCAAAAACATCTTTTTCCAAAATGGATGAAGTTAATTTATCATTAATAGGTAAAGTCCTAGGTTCAGCTTTGCATTGGAAGAACGAGTATGAAAAAATTTATATTGATGCTACTCATGATGGACTATCTGGATTGTTGAATCATCAAACATTTAAAGAAAGATTTCAAGATGAAGTTAAAAGAGCTGAGAGATTTCAGCACAAAATGGCAATAATGATTTTCGATTTGGATAAATTTAAAAAAGTAAATGATACGCTTGGCCATCAGTATGGAGATTATGTAATTCAAACTGTTGCAAAGATTATGTTGGATAATGTAAGAGCTGTAGATGTAGTCGCTCGTTACGGAGGAGAAGAGTTTGCAATAATTTTGATTAATACTACAGCTGCGATGTCAAATGTGGTTGCAAAGAGAATAGTATCTAACATAGCGGATTATCAGTTTTCAATGGATGATATAGAAACTAGGATAACTATTTCTGGAGGTATGTCAGAGTACCCGACACACACCAAAAAGATGAAGGAATTAATTGAATATGCAGATCAGGCTATGTATGAAACTAAACAAAATGGAGGTAATGATATTACCATCCATAATTCTCAATAGGTTTCTGAAAAAATATGGGGCTTAAAATAAAATTAACATTTATTTTTCTAGTTTTTGTTTTTGAAGGACTATTTGGATCTGAGTTTGAGGATTCTGAACTTGCCCTGCACCATTTTATGCAGGGGGAATTTTTAATGAATCAAGGAAATTATTCTCTTGCTATACTTGAATTTCAAGATGCCATTGATCTTGATCCCAATGCTTCTACAATACATGTATCTATAGCTGATGCATATCTCAAATTAGGTAAAGTAAAAAGATCAAAATCTCATTTGGAAATTGCTATTGATCTTAATCCAGAAGAATATGAAGCACTAGAAATACTTGGAGAGATTTATATTAAAAGTAAAGATTATAAAAATGCCCAAATAATTTTTAAAAATCTGCATGATTTAAATCCCTTAGAACTAGACTATATATTTGCATTAGCTGACTTAGCTCGAATACAAAAAGATTGGGATTTGGCTATTGAATATTACATAGAGGGATATAATACAGATAACATAGCTGTAAATGGACTTGAACAAGCATTACAAATCTCAATTGCAATAAATAATTTTAATAAGGCCGAAAAAGTATGTGAATTATTGTTAATTGAGCAGCCAGAAAATATTAAAATAGTTCAAACCCTAATTGATTTAAGTTTGTTTAATAAAAATTATGATTTATCATTAAAAATGCTAAATAAGCTTGAAAAAATAAATGGGGTATCAACTGAAATTGCAATTCAAAAAAGTGTGATATACCAAGAGATCCAAGATCAGGAAGAAGCTTTAAATGTACTATTAGAATTGGTTGGGATAGATAGTCAAAACATTGATATTCTTGATCGGATAGTTAATTTGCTTATCGAGCAAAAAAATATTTCTCAGGCGTCGGTCTATAATGAGCAAATAATACAAAATTATGCAGAAGATCCTCGTGGATATATAAATAATGCAATTATAGAATTTGGAAACAAAAGTCCTGAAGGAGCAGTCAATTGTTTAAAACCTTACATTAAAAAGTTTACCAATAATTTCACTTTTCAATATCTTTTAGGTACTGCTTATTATCAATTAAAGGATTATGATAATTCAAAAATATATCTAAAAAACGCTTTGGAAATATATCCTCAATCTAAAAATACTAAGCATAACCTAGCTTTAATTTATGATTCAACAGGTGAATGGGATAAATCCGATAAATTGTATATGGAATTAATTTCAAACGATAGCACAGATGCTCAAGCATATAATAATTATGCCTATAGTTTAGTAGAAAGAGAAGAGAATATCGAATTTGCTCTTGAACTTGCAAAAAATGCAATTCGTCTTGAACCAAATTCTGCTGCCTATCTTGATACTCTAGGGTGGATTTACTACAAACTTTCTCAGTATGATGAAGCGTTGTTTTATATTGGTGAATCAATTGGTCTTGATTCAAATAATGTAACAATAAAAGAGCACTTTGATGAAATCATTAAAGTAAAAGCAGGAAAAAATATAAAAGAGCCACAGCAAGTAGGTAATTAATGTTAATTTTTTTTTTTATTTTTTATTAGTTGTTCAATAAAACCAGACTTTACGCTTTCTCCATTATCAAAAAAATCATATGCCGAATTATTAAATAATCACAATTCGTGTACGGGTAAAGGTATTATTGATTCAAGAGGAGAAATGAAAGGTAAATTATATTTTTCATTTAAATCTCAGAGAGATAGCACGTTTATTGAGTTCTCAGATTTATTAGGTAGAAAAACATTGCTGATGTGGGTTTCTCCTAAAAAAATTACTGTTAGAGATCTAATAAATAATACATACTATAGTTATAACCAGGTTGTTAAATTTTTCCCTTTTTTAAATGTTCTCGATACTCAAAATATTACTGAGGTAGTTTGGGGATCTATGCCTGATTATAAAAAAAGTTTAAAAAAGTATAAAAAGGAAATGAATCATAATATTGAATTAAAGGTTAGTAGAAAACATTTTCCTACTGAAAAATATGCTTTATCTGCATTACATTATAAAGATCAAAAATCTGGTGATGAGTTTAAAGTAAATTTTAAAAGTAGGCAAAGACACGATGATTATATCAATATTAAAAAGTTATGGAAAATGTTAGAGTTCTAAATGAATATATCTGTGGTTATACCAATTTTCAATGAATTAGAATCATTACCTGAACTTAAATCAGAATTAATTCAGAATCTCAAAATCTATAAAAATTGGGAAGTTATTTTTATTGATGATGGGTCAAGTGATGGATCTACTGAATGGTTAATAGATTTATCTTCTAACAATAAAAACTTTAAATTAATTCAGTTTTATAGAAATTATGGTAAATCAGCAGCTTTAAATGAAGGCTTTAAATCAGCTTCTGGTGATTATGTAATTACAATGGATGCAGATCTTCAGGATGACCCTGCTGAAATTAAAAACCTTGTTGGTGTGTTAAATAAAGGATGGGATTTAGTATCTGGTTGGAAAAAAAACCGATTAGACCCTTTAAATAAACGAATTCCATCCAAACTTTTTAACTTTGTTACAAGAATTTTAACTGGTGTTAAAATACATGATTTTAATTGTGGGCTCAAAGGTTATAAAAAATCTGTAATTAAATCTATAGATATTTATGGTGGAAGGCATAGATATATTCCGGCTTTAGCTGGGCAAAGAAAATTTAAAGTAACAGAAATTATCGTAAATCATAGAGCAAGGAAATTTGGAAGCACAAAATATGGTGGTGCTAGGTTATTTCATGGTTTTTTTGATCTTATTACTATTTTATTCTTAAACAGATTTAATCAACAGCCTCTTCATTTATTTGGTTCTTTTGGAATTGTGTTTTTATCTTTAGGCTTTCTAGCAGAAATTACTGTTTTGTATTACAAATATTTTTTAGGCGATTTCTTCTCCAAACACATGGCATTATTAATTTTTGGAGTAATGTTGATTGTAATTGGGATTCAGTTTTTCTCGATTGGGCTTCTCGGAGAATTGATAACGCGTTCTAATCAAGATAATGAGAATCGCGTAAAAAGTAAATATGATAAAATCTAACGATGTCGGACAAAGCACCGATAATTAGCATTATAACTCCAACCTATAATCGTGCAGATGAATTGAAACATTTATACAGATCAATAAGACAACAATCTATTGATCTTAAAAAATTAGAATTCATAATTTCTGATGATGGTTCAACAGATTCAACCAAATCAATGGTGGACAAATGGGTTGAAATGTCAGAAATTTCCATAAAATTCATAACACAAAAAAATCAGGGACCCGGAGCTGCAAGAAATCATGGTATGATGGTTGCAGAAGGTGATCTATTTTTATTTATAGATTCTGATTGTGAGGCCCATCCTGACTGGATTAACATTATTTATGAGGAATATCAACAAAATAAGTTTGATGCTTTTGGCGGACCAGACGGAGCAAAAGAGGATTTTTCAGTATTACAAAAATCAATTGATTTTGCAATGACATCATTTTTTACTACCGGAGGTATGAGAGGGCATAGCGAAGATATGTTAGCTAAGTTTTTTCCTAGAACCCATAATATGGGTATAAAGAGATCGATTTATGATCAAATTGGGGGTTTTGGAGGTTTAAGACATGGCCAAGACATAGAATTTAGTAACCGAATTAGAAAATCTGGGGCTCGCATTAAATTTTTGATTAATGCTATTGTTTATCATCGAAGACGTACTTCATTAAAACAATTTTTTAAACAAGTGTTTAATTGGGGGGTCGCACGGGTTAATTTAGGAAAAATAGACAAGGAAATGTTGGAGGTGGTTCATTTTATTCCATCGATTGCTACCATTGCTGCATTATTATCTTTTGGACTATGTATAGTGCTTAAATTTTCTTTTTATAAATATCTTTTAGGAGCGATAATTCCACTTCTAATTCTTTCTTTATATGGATCTATAAATAAAAAAGACATTAGAGTTTTTCCTTATTTAATGATTGTGATTCCCGCTCAAATCATTGGATATGGAATAGGTTTTTTTCAGGCATATGTTAGACGATTTCTGTTTAATCAAGAAGAATTAGTCGGATTTAAAAAAAATTATTATAAATGATAACAATAGTTTTAGGAATGCATCGCAGTGGAACTTCTGTGGTAGCTGGAATTTTGCACTTTAATAAAGTAAGTATGGGCACTTATGAAACTTTTTGGCCTCGACCCCTTCCTCAAAACCCCAAAGGTTTTTATGAAAATTATGATTTCCGAAAAATTAATGATACAATACTTCAAGAATCGGATTACAATACAAAGCATTACAAAACTTGGATACCAATTCCCGAGCCTTCAAAAAGTATTAGGAGAAAAATGATTAAAACTGTTGAAGATTATGAATCTAAATTCAAAAATTGGGGATGGAAAGATCCTAGGACTTGTCTTACCATATCAAATTGGATAGAAGTCTTTAAAGAGGTGGATTTAATTGAAAAGGTAAATATTATATTTGTATCTAGAAAGTCCCTATCTGTTGCTCGATCTTTAAAAAAAAGAAATGCAATACCTCTCTTACAAGGAGTCAATTTATGGAAAGCCTATACTGAAAGGGCTATTAATTTTTGCGAATTAAGTGCTATCCCAACTTTATATCTGTCTTTTGAGAATATATTAAAAGAGCCAGTAGGCGAATGTGAAAAGATTTTCAAATTTTTATCTCAACCATTTAATAAAAATATCGTAAGTGATTTTGTAGAGAAAAAAATTAGTACAAATAGTACAGGGGAGTTTTTAGATCTTCCTAAGGATATTATAGATTTGGAAAATGAAATAG
>JAYPLH010000043.1:0-4697 GCA_038365355.1 Fidelibacterota bacterium | reverse complement strand
CCGCTAGGTTGGATAATATAAAATTTTTGATAGTAGATAATACGGATGGTGATGATAAAGCTCTTTACACCGCATTTGATAAATCATATGACGTTCGTATATTAAAAAACAATAATCGTTTTAAGCAAAGGTCATTATCTCATGCTAATGCCTTAGATTTTGGATTGGAGCATGTTGATACCAAATTTACTTTGATCGTGGACCCTGATATACATATTTTTTACAAAAACTGGGATGAATTTTGTATTAAAAAGATGGAATTAAATCCTCGAACTGTTATTGGGGCTCCTTATCCTCAATGGAAACTAGGTAAAGTCCATAATTATCCAAGTGTGGTCTTTATGTTCTTTCAAACAAATTTAGTTCAAAGTTTTGGAAGAACCTTTCATCCCTTCCCAAAACTATATAAAAGAATATATAATAGTATCGTAAGGAAATTTGTAAGACTTGGAGGTTTCGCAAATAAAAATCGATTAAATAGATTTAAAAATCTACAATTAATTTGTAACTGGCTGGAAGAATTAACTGGGATTACTTCCCCAGATACAGGAAAAGAAATTGTTAGCCAGTTTCATTATAATGGATATAATAGCATTGTTTTTGCTTCACCATATGAGCAATCATTTGGAGCTGAAGATGTTAGAGAATTAAAATTGTTAGCAAAAGATTTTGAACTCTATACTTATAAAAATAAACCATTTATTTCGCATATGTATTCATCTGGTGTATATCATTGGCGTACACAAAGAAGCTCAGATTTAAATTATTGGATAGGCTTGATTAAAAAAATTGAAGATAATATTGGACGAACTTAATTATGTCTTTTATGGTTCTTAATACAGGAAGAGTAGCTAGTCAGTATTTTTATATCAATCTAAGTCTACAGCCAAACATAATAATGCCTTCTCGATATGAATTTGATAATGTTGCCAAGTCATTCATAAAAAGGAGATATAGGAGTCCTTTAAAAAACTTGGCCCAGTATAGAGAAAATGAGCTTAGAAAAAAACCTATGTCATGTTTTGGAATTGTTTTTCACTCAGCACGCAGAAATTTAGTTTACCCTTTAAGTTCAAAGAAAAATATTGATTTTTTGAAAGCCCTTAAAGATGAACTAAAATTAGATACAATTTTTTTCCCTATAAGAGATCCAGATAAAGTATTTAAATCTGAAATGAATAGACAATTGGCAAGAATTGTAGGTGATTGGTCATTTCCCTTAGGATTGAATGGCTGGAAGAAAAAGTGGAGTCTAACTCATTGCAAAACACTTGACAAACATGGTTTGATTCATGATGATTGTGATGACTTTCTACCAAAAGAAATAAACTATAAAAACTTGAAAGAATTTTCTAAAAATTTTATTATCAGCACAGCCAAGATACATTCTCTTTATAAATTATTTAATCAGATATTTGGGAATGTCAAAGTTTTTGAATATGAATATCTTTTTGATGCTCCTAAAAAAATATTTAGAGGTATGGGTGAAGAAAAGGGGTTTTTATTTTCAGATTTTTCATTAATTAAAGCAAAGCTGAATAGTTTACCAAATAGATTTATGCTATATAATAGCTTTACTTTAGTAATTGATAGACAGATGCAAAAAAATTGGCGGGAAAAAGGAATTTCTAAAAAAGAAAAAATTGGAATAAAGCAAAAAACTTCTCTAAAAAGAATATTATTTGATAAGCAAAATCCATTTAAAAAATCTTGTAGATTTAAATTTGAAATACCAAAAGTGATGAGAGTTTGTGAAGATTGGGGTAAATATGAACTGATAGATTTGATTTCTAAGGATGAAATGCCTCTAGCTTATGATGCGATTGGATCAATTATTGGAATTGGTATTCACTGTGATGACAGACCTATATTCACTAAGGAAGAAATAAATGAGATGATTAAAACCATTCGTTTAGTGATTTGTCCTAGATTTGATAAAAATTTTAAAATTCTTTTAGATTATTATAGAAATAATGTCTACCATCAAGAAATTCCAATTGGAGATTTATATAATGATTTTAAAAAAAATAACAAGGAAGAGTTCTTGGATATTGAGAAAATATTAAAGAATTCAAATAATAGATTAAAATTTTCCTGAAATGAAAAAAGTAAAAATAATTTGTACTGTTGGCCCATCTTCATTGGAAGAAACGATAATAAAAAAGATGGATGATTCAGGAGTCGATTTGTTTAGAATTAATTTATCACATACTCGTATTGATGACCTAATTCCTATTGCTAAAGATTTGAAAAGTTGGACAAAAAAGCCTGTATGCCTTGATACGGAAGGCGCCCAGCTAAGAACTTCTTTATTACGCAACGAAATTATTGTTAAAGAGCATGACAAAATTGAATTTGTCCCACAATCAAAATTAACTAATAAATCTCAAATAGGAATAAAAGGTGGTCAGATTAATGAAGTTTTCAAAAATGGAGATTTAGTAACAATTGACTTTGATGGAGCAGTAGTTCAAATCATTGATAATGAAAATTTTTCATTTCAAGGTCGCGTACTTCATAGTGGTAGTATTGGTAATAATAAAGGCGTTAATGTAGATAGAAGTATTAAGTTAAATAGATTTACGCTGAAAGATGAAAAGGCCTTTTTACTTTGTCAGGAAATTGGTTTAGACCATATATTTTTATCTTTTTGCTCTCACGAAAGTGATGTGGAGGAACTTAGGAAAAGATTCTCATACGAAATAAATATTATAAGCAAAATTGAAAGCAAAAATGGATTAATGAATTTAGATGGAATTTGTAAAAAGAGTAATGCGCTTTTAATTGATAGAGGTGATTTATCTAGAGAGGTACCACTAGAAAAGATACCTTTGGCACAAAATCAAATTTTAGAAAAAAGCAAAAAATTTGATATCCCAGTTTATGTTGCTACTAATCTTATGGAAAACATGATCTTAAATTCAAAGCCAACTCGTGCTGAGGTAAATGATATTCAATCTACATTAAATAATGGAGCAAAAGGTTTAGTACTTGCTGCTGAAACTGCTATAGGTAAATACCCCATCGATTGTGTTCGAATAATGTCTAGAATTATTTATGAGACAATCAATCATAAATACGATATGAGAAATATACAAAATTTATTTAATCCTTCGTTTGGAAGAATCATTGAGCCTCATGGAGGAAAACTTGTACAGCAATTTTCAAACGATCAAAGTGATCATCCAATTTGTGAAGTTGAAGTAAATGAAAAGATTTACACTGATTCTTTTCAAATCGCTAATGGAACCTTTTCTCCAATTAATGCTTTTATGAATTATGAACAAATCGAATCTGTCTTAAATGAAAATTTAATAAAGGACTCTTTGGCTTGGACCATGCCAATTATTTTTCAAATAGATAAAGACATAGTGAATAAAATACCTGATTCAGGATCTATATATTTAAAAAAGGAAAATGATGAATATCCTTACAGCATTCTAAACATTGATAAAATTGAAATATTAAAAAATAAAAATAAATTAGCTGAGTTATGGTTTGGAACTGATGATGAAAGCCATCCAGGGGTATCTAAATTTTTATCCTCAGGAGATTATATTATTTCTGGGAAACCATTTATTTTGAATAATTACAGTGGAAGTGCTAATAATAAATATGAGTTGACACCAATACAATCACGGTTTGTATTTGATCATAATGGATGGCATAATATTATTGGATTCCATACTAGGAATGTGCCTCATGTAGGTCATGAATATATTCAAATAAATGCATTAAGGAAGATCAATGCTGATGCAATTTTTATTTCACCTGTAATAGGTGAAAAGAAAATTGGAGATTTTCTTGCTGATCCGATAATAAAGTGCTACGAATTATTAATAAAAGAAGGGGCTTACAATCCTTACGGTGCATTAATTGGTTCTTTTAACACTCATTCAAGATATTCTGGACCTAGGGAAGCAGTATTCACTGCACTTTGCCGTCAAAATTTTGGTTGTAATTATTTTATAGTTGGTCGAGACCATACTGGTGTTGGTAATTATTATGATCCTAACGCTTCTATAAAACTTTTTGATAAGTTAGAGTTGGATATAAAAATTCTTGCTTTTGATCCAGTGTCTTACAAAAAAGGTCGTGGAGTGATCGAAAAAAAACCAGATAACAAGGAAGAAGACTTACAAAAAATAAGTGGATCAATAATTCGAAACAATTTAATGAATAATGATCAAATTCCTCCATACATGATGAGAACTGCTATTATTAATCTTTTGAAAAAAATGAATCCAGAATTTCTTTTTCATCAAAATAAAAATGACTAAAAATAGTATGAAAAAATATTTACCTTTATTAATTACAATTATTCCAGCTCTTTTCTTATATCGCATGATAATATTTGGTGAAATTGTTACTGCTAATGATGATTTAGCTAGGCATCCTATAAACGAATGGAGAGATAAATACATTGCAGAAAATGAAAATATGCCTCAATGGTATCCAAATTTATTTTCTGGAATGCCATCTTATGGTGGGTATATATATATGACAGGAGACCCAACTAAATTATTTCGAAATACAATTCTATTTAATCTAGGATTAAAGGTCTGGTTTTTTCTTTCATTAGGAGGCTTTGGTACCTTTTTTCTTTTGAAAACTTTGAGATCAAGTAGTAATGCTGGAGTCTTAGGAGGCTTAATCACCGGGCTTACCCCTTATGGTTTTGGATTAGTAAATGCAGG
>JAYPLH010000042.1:0-11634 GCA_038365355.1 Fidelibacterota bacterium | reverse complement strand
AAAGGAAATAAATTTGCACTATCAAAAGTTTTAAATGCTCAGCCTGAAATTTTTAGTCATAATGTCGAATGTATTGAAAGAATTAGCAAAAAAGTTCGTACCCAAGCTAATTGGAATACAAGCATTGATGTGCTAAAATATTCTGTCGATAGTGGTCTAAAAACAAAAACTGGTATTATGGTTGGATTAGGAGAAACATTTGCAGAGGTAGTTGAAACCATGAAACAGATAGTTGACATTGGTGTGACTATATTTACGATTGGGCAATACCTTCAACCTACAAAAAAACACCTTCCTGTTGATCGTTATGTGGAAAAAACTGAATTTAAAGATTATGAAAAAATAGGTTTAGAAATGGGGTTTGATTATGTGAAATCTGGCTCATTAGTAAGAAGTTCGTATCAAGCTGATGAGATGGTCTAGACTTTTTTGGAGATAAATGCTGTCAAAATGACACCTTTACCTCTTTTGTAAGACTTATCAACACGTATAAATAATTGGTATAATGATTGTATCAGCAGTAACATAATATTTTATAAAGGGAAAAAATGTCTGAAAAGTTATCAGAAAAAGAAATAGAAGAATTTTCAAGTAAGAGCTCTGAATCTTATCCAGTAATGCCGCTTAGGAATACAGTTTTATTTCCTCAGCAGGTAATTCCAATCTACATTGGAAGAAATAGAAGTTTAAAGCTTATAGATGATCTTGGTTCCAACTCAAAATATATCGTGGTTGTAGCGCAGGAGGATGGGTCTATTGAAGATCCAAAACCAGAGGATCTATATTCATATGGTACGCTTGCTCAGGTACTGAAAGTCTTTGATATGCCTGATAATAGTAAGTCTGCTATTGTGCAGGGTATTTCAAGAGTTAAAATAATTAAATATCTTCAAAAAGATCCTTATTTTAAAGTTTCTATAAATTTATTAGAGGACGAAAAGTTGACGGATCCTCTTGAAGTGGATGCGTTGACAAAAAATTTAAGGCAATCATTCGAAGAATTAATGAAAGTTGCACCCAACTTAACAGAAGAACATTCTGGCATGCTTAAAAACATACAAAAGCCAAATAGGCTTACAGATCGAGCTATATCTGTTATCACCATCTCGAATCAAGAAAAACAAGAGATACTAGAAGAATTAAATATTAAAGTTAGGATTGAAAAGGCCCTGAATTTAATCTCTAGAGAAATTCAAAGAATTAAGCTTGGTGAAGAAATACAAACAGAAGTCCATGACGAGATTACCAAAACTCAAAGAGAATATTATCTTCGTGAACAAATGAAGGCAATTAAAAAAGAACTTGGAGAGGATGAAAGTACAGTTGAATCAAAAGAGCTTGAGGAGAAAATAAAATCAGCAAAAATGCCAGAAGCAGCAGAAAAAGTAGCGATGAAAGAGTTGGATAGATTAGCTAGAATTCCTACTCAATCTCCTGAGTATAACGTATCTCGAACATATATTGAATGGTTGTCAGATATTCCTTGGAGTAATATGACGCAAGACAGAATTGATTTGAAAGAAGCTATGAAAATATTAGATGAAGATCATTTTGGATTGAATAAAGTTAAAGATAGGATTATTGAATATTTAGCGGTTAGAAATTTGAAGCAAAAGAAAGATCCTAAAGGCATTTTAAGAGGACCTATTTTATGTTTTGGCGGACCGCCTGGAGTTGGGAAAACTTCTCTTGGTAAGTCTATTGCAAGATCAATGGGAAGAGAATTTGTCCGTTTGTCTCTTGGTGGAGTCAGGGACGAAGCAGAAATTAGAGGCCATCGTAGGACTTATATTGGGGCTCTTCCTGGAAGAGTTATTCAAAGCATAAAGAAAGCCGGTACCAATAATCCAGTTTTTATGCTTGATGAAATTGATAAGTTAGGGTCTGATTTTAGAGGTGATCCTTCTTCTGCTCTTTTAGAGGTCCTAGATCCTGAACAAAATCATTCATTTAGTGATCATTATTTGGAAGTTGATTTTGATTTAAGTAATGTAATGTTTATTGCTACAGCTAATTATCAAGATGCTATTCCGCCTGCATTAAGAGATAGAATGGAAATTCTTGATTTTACAGGGTATATAGAAGATGAAAAAGTGCAAATTGCAAAGCGGCACATACTTCCTAAGCAAATTGAAGAAAATGGTCTTACAAAAAATGAGGTTTCTTTTGACATCAATTCTCTCAAAGAATTAATTAGATCATACACTAGAGAGGCAGGAGTTAGAAATCTTGAAAGAGAAGTTGCAAATGTTCTAAGAAAAGTAGCTAGAGATTTAGTTGAAGAAAATGATAATAAAATTAAAATTACGAAGAAGAAAGTAGGCGAATATTTAGGAGCCCCAAGATTTCATTCTGAAATAGCTGAGCGTTCTACCAAAGCTGGAGTTGTTACCGGGCTTGCGTGGACTGCTGCGGGTGGTGATATTCTTTTTATAGAATCAACTAAGATGAAGGGAAAGGGGAATTTAACTTTAACTGGCCAGCTAGGTGATGTCATGAAAGAATCTGCAACTGCTGCTCTAACTTTTGTTAGATCACATGCTGAAGAATTTGGTATTAAAGCTAGCTTTAACCAAGACAATGATATTCATATACACGTTCCGGCTGGAGCAATTCCAAAAGATGGGCCATCAGCAGGAGTTAGCATGGTTACATCTTTAGTATCATTGCTTACTGATTTTCCCGTAAAAGAAAAAGTTGCAATGACTGGTGAAATTACTTTGAGGGGTAATGTTTTACCGATCGGAGGTGTAAAAGAAAAAGTGACTGCTGCACATAGATCAAATATTAAAGAAATCATTCTACCTGAGCATAATAGGAAGGATTTAGAGGATGTTCCAAGTCATGTAGCCAAAGATTTAAAATTTCATTTTGCGAAAGAAATCAAAGATGTTCTCAAGGTAGCGGTACCTCAAGTTTTTAAAAAAACAAAATAATACAAAAAATAAACAAAAGAATTATTTAATATTTAATATAAATATATAGGGCGATTAGCTCAGTTGGTTAGAGCACTGCGTTTACACCGCAGGTGTCGGGAGTTCGAATCTCTCATCGCCCACTTTATATTTGATAATCATCTTTTGAGAATGTGCCATTTGCCCTCTTTTTTTCATTTTTAAATAACATATCAAAATAATCAAATTCTTATTTTTAAGTTTTTATAAAAAAATATTAATTAGTATTTCTTAATTTTTTCGTAGATTGTTGAAGTTTCTTTAAGAATTGCTACTTTGATATGAATGAAATATTTTATTTTTTTGAAAATATAACTAGTCAAACAAGAGTCTTTTTTTTAGTTGGTGGACTTTTTCTTTTTTTGACACTTGAGTTTGGAATACCTTTTTTCAAATCTCCTTATGATAAGTTAAATCATGCTAAAATCAATATAACCTTCACTCTAATTACACTTATAATAAATTTGTTTGGTGCAATTGGAATATTAAAATCTGTTGACCTTGTGAAAACTTACAATCTTGGTTTATTAAATGCTGTTGAAACTCCCCTATGGTTATATGTTCTCATAGGAATAGCCTTAATGGATTTTATTGGAGCTTGGTTTATTCATTGGATTCAACATAATGTAAAATGGATGTGGAAATTCCATATTATTCACCATAGTGACCCAAATGTTGATGTGACAAGTGGACTTAGACATCATCCTGTGGAGAATGTCTTCAGGTTGTGTTTTACTATTTTAGCTATTTTAATTTCGGGTGCCAATTTTGGTTTAGTTATGATTTATCAAACTGTTTCTGTGTTCTTTGCTCATTTTTCCCATGCAAATATCCGTTTTCCAGAAAAGATTGAATATTTTATATCTTTTATTTTTGTTACTCCTAGATTTCACAGGATACATCATCATTTTATGCAACCTCATACAGATAGTAATTATGGAAATATTTTTTCCTTTTGGGACTATATATTTAAAACAAAAAAAGACTTTAAAAATTCAAAGAAAATTCGATTTGGAGTTGATACTCATATGGATAAAAAGGAAATATCAAGTTTGATAAATTTACTCACAATTCCATTTCAACCATATCGATCGCCTCAAAAATGAATTGTTTAGTATAATTATGTAAATATTTTAAAGGAAAGACTATTAAAAAATCAAAAAAAATTAATATTAAGCAAACGTTTTCAAAAGTTTCTGAATATTGGACGCCTAAAATTTTAGCAGAAATGAATGATTATCAATTTAAAGTTGCCAAAGTTAAAGGTGAGTTTATATGGCATAATCATAAAAATACTGATGAGGCATTTATTATCATTGAGGGAAGTATGAAAATAGCTTTAAATGATAGAATAATAAATTTATCTGAGGGAGACCTTTATATTGTTCCAAAAGGAGTAGAGCATAAACCTTTTGCTGATAAAGAATGTAAAATAATGCTCATAGAGCTGAAAGGAACGCAAAATACAGGGGGGGAAACCCATAGACTTACTGCAGAGAATAATCAATGGATATAAAAAGATTACATAAAAGCTGAGGGTCATAATGAGTGAGAAAAAACTAATGAAAAAGCAATATGAAAAAAAAATGCAAGAGTTACAAATTGAACTCGTTAAGTTACAAGATTGGGTTATTGATAAAAGGAAAAAAATCGCTATCATTTTTGAAGGTAGAGATGCTGCAGGGAAAGGTGGTGTAATAAAACGGATTGCTGAACATTTAAACCCTAGATATTGTAAAATTGTTGCTTTAGCAGCACCAACAGAAAGAGAAAAGACACAATGGTATTTTCAAAGATATGTAGCTCATTTACCTGCAGCTGGTGAAATTGTGATTTTTGATCGAAGCTGGTACAATAGAGCTGGAGTAGAGCGTGTAATGGGATTTTGTTCAGAAAAACAATATATTAATTTTTTACAAACCTGTCCAGAATTTGAAAGGATGATAATTAGTTCGGGTATTCAATTAATAAAATACTGGTTTTCAGTTAGTCCTGAAGAACAAATGAAAAGATTTAATGCAAGAGCTGAAGACCCTACTAAGGGTTGGAAGTTGAGTCCTATGGATTTAGAATCCGTTAAACGATGGGACGATTACTCCAAGGCAAAGGACAATATGTTTGAGCATACAGACACCCAATTTTCACCATGGAACGTGGTGGAATCAGATAATAAGAAAAAGGCCAGAATAAATTGTATAAATCATTTTTTAGAGCAAGTTAAATATTCTCCCGTTAATATGCCAGAAGTTGTTATGCCAAACAGAGTACAGCAAAAGCATTATGAAAGGCCTCCAAGGTCAATATATAATTATGTAAAAGAAGTGCTATAATTTATTTACATAAAAAAAATCTTGGGGCATAACTTTCTAATTCATGATTAAAATAGTAAGATATGCCCCTTTCCCTACATACCAAGAGAGATTTTCAAAGCTCTCAATAAAGTATACGGTTAAATCTTTAGTACTTCCTATTCAAAATTTTTTAAAGGTGACCTCAATCACATTGGTAAGCGAAATGAATATTAATCCAAAAATTCATCACAACTTAAAACAATGCTTTATAGACGAATCTTATCAACTTTTGATATAAAAATAATTTTAGTTTTAATACCAAGGGTAGTTTCTATTTTTTTTGTTATTTTTCAAGTCTTGGGCATGGCGTCATATCCAGGAGGTACCATTCATGATTTATCAACTAATGGATATTCGTTCACATCAAATTTTTTTTCAGATATGGGTGCATATCAAGCAAGAAATGGAGAGCCAAACTATTTATCAATGATCTTTTTTTCCATATCTTTGATATTGGTTGGAGGGACTTTTGCACTTTACTATTTAGTTTTACCAAAGGTTTTCGGGAATAATAATAGGAATTACTATCTATCATGGATAGGAACAATTTTTGCTTTAGGCGGGTCTATATGTTTAATCGGGACAGGCTTAACTCCTACCGATCTAGTTTTTGATCTTCATGTTTTTTTTGCAAATAATATATTTCATTGCTTCCTTATTACTTCTTTTTTTTATTCTGTTGTTATTTTTGATACAGAAATTTTAGAAAAACGTTATGCGTTTGGATATGTAGTATTCTTTATTTCTATTTTATTATATGTGGGAGTTTTGCAATTTGGTCCTTCGGTAAGCACTGGAAAATCAGAATTAATATTTCAAGTAGTAGCACAAAAATTAATAGTAATTGTTTTTTTTCTAACAGTATTTCATCAAACATTTGGATTGAGTAAACTTCAAATTGACCAGTAGTTTTCAAGATATAATTGAACTAAAACAAAAAGATATTTTTTTGTTTTATTCATTGATGAATAAAGATAAAAGACTTTACCTTAAAAATATTTTATCCAAATCAATTTTAAAAAAGGAGTATTCTCATAAAATAAATGGCAGGTGGGAAAATCAATATATAGATTTGGATTTGATTCCTGAAATAAAACCTGTGTTTTTAATGGCATGTAAATTTGGGAAGTCAATAATTGACAAATCTTTAGTTATTCCCCATAAACAATTAGGGTTTCCCTATAATGAATTTTGGTTTAATATATCAAATCCTGGAGATAATACTGGTTGGCATGATCATAAAGAAAATGCGAAAATTTCCGGTGTATTTTATATAAGTGTTCCTAAAAAGTCTGGAAATATAATTTTTAGAAAAAAGAATAAAAATAAATATCGAAAATGGTTTGTAAAACCACAAGATGGAATGATGTTATTATTCCCATCAAAACTAGAACATTGTGTTGAAATAAATAAGAGTTGTGATACTAGAATATCATTATCATTTAATCTTTATACATTGCCAATTCAAGTTAATGAAGCGGGGAATGCATATTCTTCAAAAAAATTCTTTTCATAAATAAGATATATTAATGTATATATTTAGAGTGAATGGAATTAATAATTAGGAAAGAATGAGATTTAAGTTAGATCGTTTAAAAATATTCGAATATTTTGCATTTTTACTAATTAAGGCTGTTGCCATAATTTTTTAAACTTAATATGAATATATCAAAAAATTTAATATTGAGTTTTGAATCATTTGAATATTTTTGAAAAGTGACTTCAGATGTTAGAGATTTTTTTTTGAAACAATGCTAAAAAAAGAATAAGAGGATATGCGATTTTTTTTAAAAATTTATTTTCTGTTATTTTATTTAATAACTTTTGCAACTAAAAATTTTGCACAGAATGTACCAAAATCTAATCCAGTTAGTACATACTCGATAGTGGCTTACGATGAACCCACTGGCCAGTTTGGAGTAGCTGTCCAGAGCCATTGGTTTTCAGTAGGTGCTTTAGTACCTTGGGCAAAAGCAGGTGTGGGAGCTGTTGCAACCCAGTCCTTTGTTAAAGTAGAATATGGACCGGATGGTATAGCGCTTATGGAAACAGGCAAATCTGCAAAAGAGGCGTTGAATCAATTAATTTCTAAAGATAGCGGACAGGCGGTAAGACAAGTGGCTATGATTGATAATAAAGGCAGTGTTGCAGCTCATACAGGTGAAAATTGTATTTATGCTGCAGGGCATAAAATAGGTAAAAATTATTCTGTTCAAGCGAACTTAATGGAAAAAGAAACGGTCTGGGATGCCATGGCAAAAGCTTTTGAAAACGCTGAAGGGCCCCTTGCAACAAGAATGATGGCATCTTTGGAGGCTGCTGAAAATGAAGGAGGTGACATTCGCGGTAAGCAATCTGCTGCTATGTTGATCGTTACTGGTCAGCCGACTGGCCTCCCTTGGGAAGACATAGTTATGGATATAAGAGTTGATGACAGCAGATATCCTCTCAAAGAGTTAAAAAGACTAATCAGAATTCATACTGCTTACCAACATGCTAATAAAGGTGACCACTATCTTGAAACAAATGAAGTTGAAAAGGCTCTAATAGAGTACGATTTAGCTTCTGAATTATATCCAGAAAACCCTGAGCTTCCTTATTGGTCTGCTGTAACCATGGTTGGAATGGGTAAATTAGATAAAGCTCTGCCGATTTTTTCGAAGGTTTTTAAAAAAGAGCCAAGGTTGAGAACAATGACTCCTCGGATTGTGGATGCGGGCTTATTGCCTAAAGAAGAGTATATATTAAAATTAATAATGGAGGTGGATTAAAATGATATACTTAAAAAATATTTTTAAATATTTTTATATTATTTTAACTCCCATTATAAGCTTCTCAGATCCAGGAGATTTAGTGGAGTATAATTTTCAAAATACATTTTCAATTTCAACTCTTAATATTTTTTTAAACAGTTTGGGTAATAATTCTACGAATGTAATGTATCCGATTTCTGTTTATGACATAAAATATGAATCTATAGATCATAACGGAGCAGTAGATACACTTTCAGGATTAATATCCTTCCCACATTCTAATTTAGATGCCTTCCCAATTTTGACCTATCAGCATGGTACCTTGATATTAGATAGTCAGGCACCTTCTAATACCGGTATGAGTGTTAATAATTATGAGGTTCTTTTTGTCGGGTTGGCAACCACCCCCGCTGGTTTTATTACTGTCATGCCAGATTATGTAGGAATAGGGAACCCCCACAAGTATCATCCATATATGATTGCTGATCCCCACACACGATCTGTAGTAGATATTTTAAGAGCTACAAAAAAGCTATCTTTAATTTTAGAAGATTCATTTCAATTTAATGATCAATTATTTTTAATTGGTTATTCAGATGGTGGTTATGCAACCTTAGCCTCTCACAGAGGAATTGAAAACTTTCATAATGAAGAATTTAATATAACTGCATCTTTTCCAATGGCAGGGCCATATGATTTGTCAGGAACTATGGTAGATTATTTTTTATCTGGTCCAGAGTATTCTCAACCATACTATGTACCATATGTACTGACAAGTCAACTTTGGTATTATCAGGGTCTAGAAGTTGACTTTAGTAGTTATTTTGAACCGTTTTGGGCAGACACTCTTCCAGGGTTATTTGATGGCACACACTCCGGTGATTTTATTAATAATTTAATGCCAGAAAATCCATTGGATATTTTATTGACAGAAGTTTTAGAAGAATTTGAAAGCAGCGAAGATCATTTTTTCCGACAAAAACTTGAATTAAATACATTATTAGATTGGGTACCTCAAAATCCGATTCATTTTTTTCATGGAATGGGTGATGATATAGTTCCTTATGAAAATGCTCAAATTGCGTATGATACATTTGTTGGACAAGGCGCGCAAGATATCAGTATAACTTTATATCCTGAATCATTTGGAGGACATGCTGAAGTTGCTGGAATTGCCCTTAGCGCAGGATTAGAGGATATATTTGACTATCAAGTAATATCTTCAAAAGGTGATTTAAATGGAGACCAACTTTTAACTTTGGATGATTTAGAGATATTATCTTCTGGCCTGCTTGGTGAAATAAATTTGACTTTGTTCCAGCAATGGAGTTCTGACATAGATTTTTCAAATAGCGTATCAATTTTCGATCTCATCTTACTATCCGATAGTATACAGTAAAAAATGAAAAAAATCCTTATAAGAATTCTAATAGTTTCCTTTTTAGGATATCTATTTTTTTATTATTTCCTCATTTGGTATACACATATAGGATGATTTCTCCATTGAAAAAAATGATAGTAATGACATTTTGGATGAGTATTGCAGCTGGGCTAGTCATTGGATTAGATGGCATCTTTGAATTTCCAGATGAAGTAAGTGGTGTCGCCTATTTTATTTGTATTGGTATTGCGGCATCAGGTACGCTGAATTATTATAAATGATTAGAAAAGCTACAGATATTTTTAGTGAATGGGCATCTATTGGAAAAGATGAAGGGATGCAAAGGAATCACTGGAATGCAGTCAAAAAAATGTTTCAAATACTTAACAAAGAGCAATTTCAACCATTCTCATTTATTGATGCTGGATGTGGTAATGGTTGGGCTGTAAGAGAAATGCTAAAAAATCCGTTATGTTTAAACGCAGTGGGTGTAGATGGTGCTATAGAGATGATTGAAAGAGCAAAAAAAACTGACCCTAATGGAAATTATATCTACAAAGATTTGATGGAATGGGAGCCGAAAGCACTTGTTGATATAGTTCATAGTATGGAAGTTATTTATTATTTTAATGATCCAAAAAAATTAATATTACATATGAAGGATAAATGGCTAAAGCCCAATGGAAAATTGATCATAGGGTTAGATTTTTATAAAGAGAATACTGATTGTCATAATTGGCCAAAAAAGTTAAATACAAAGATGACACTATTATCCATCAAAGAGTGGACTCGAATTTTGAAAAATTGTGGTCTGGGGGATATTAAAAATTATCAGACGAACTCAAGTGATAGTTTTGAAGGAACACTCATACTATACGCAAAAAAACTAAATTAAGTGGAAATAAAATCTTCATTATATAAATTATTTTTTTTTCTTGTGATGTTTATGTATGTTTTTTCATGTCAATATTCACAAAATAAAAATGAAATATCATCAAATAAAAAACAAAACATATCAAATAAAATGAAAAAGACAGAAGCAGAGTGGAAAAGATCTTTAACAGATCAAGAGTATAGAATTCTTAGGGAAAAGGGAACAGAGCGAGCTTTTACTGGTAAATACGATGGCCACTTTGAAGAAGGTGTTTATGAGTGTGCTGGATGTGGAAGTAGGCTTTTTGAATCTGAAACAAAATATAGATCTGGATGTGGTTGGCCTGCATTTTATGAAGCTATCCCAGGAGCAATTGAAGAGCACGAAGATAATACACTTGGGATGAGGCGTATAGAAATTACCTGCAGCAAATGTGATGGACATTTGGGTCATGTGTTCAATGATGGTCCTAAGCCTACAGGTTTAAGATATTGTGTTAATTCAGTATCAATGGATTTTCAACCCAGTAAAAAATAAATGGAAAAAGGGTTGTTAAAGATTTTGATACAACTAAGGATTTTAGTTTTATAGCTAATGGAGATAATGAAGATTACTTTGTGCATGTAAGTGGATTACGTGCTGGTCAAAAAGAATCATAAGATGCAATTTTAGAATGAAAGATGATAAAGCTACCAATATGATAATTAATTAATATCATTTTTTATTTAATTCCTAAGGTATTCAAATTCAAATATTTGTAAAAATTTTTTCCTGAATCAGTTTTTTTGCCTTAAGAGGTATTTTATGACCTCCTTTAAAAAAATGAATATCTGTTTTATAACCCAAATCCACAAATATTTTAAAAGCGATTCTACTTTCTTTAACATTAACAATGTTGTCTTTTTCTCCATGCAGAAGCAGTATTTGGGTACCCTTGCTCAAAATATTTTTTGACTCCTTGAAGTAACTTTTATTTTTTATAAAACCCGAAATAGGTATTATCCCACCTATAGAAAATTTCTGTCTAATCATAAATTCCATCGCAAGGCATGCACCTTGTGAGAAGCCAAGCATATAAATATGTTTATGTTGGTAACCATCTTCAATCAAACTTTGAATTGTATGGTTTAAAATATCAAAAGATTTTTCATATTCCCACCCATCCTGGTCATTTCCCTTAAACCAACTAAAACCTTTTGATTTTGCCTTGTATGGCCCTTCTATAAAAATCCAAGTAGTTTTTGGAAATCGCCATTGCTTAGATAAAGGCTTAAGGGAGTTAACGTTTCCAGTCCATCCATGAATAGCTATGATTACTCTC
>JAYPLH010000041.1:0-11645 GCA_038365355.1 Fidelibacterota bacterium | reverse complement strand
CTTTTATGCAGTATTCTTCTCGCAGAGATTTACGAAAAAAAGTTCATGTTTCCATCTCAAGTAAATGTAATGGTGGAAAATTTGATAACAATTCCTATTGTAAAGAGATATCAAACCTTAAGCATAAAAGAGCTCAGCTTTTAGGATATGAGAACTATGCAGATTACATCCTTCAAGAGAGAATGGCTGAAAAACAAGAAAATATTTATAAACTTTTGGATAATCTATATGACTCTTGTATTGATCATGCGAAAAATGATCTAAAGCAAATAGCGGAACTTGCAAAAAAATTAGATGGAATTGAAAACATCAGATCATGGGATATTCCTTATTACTCGGAAAAGTTGAAAAAAGAATTATTTGATTATGATGAAAATAGTTTAAAACCATATTTTAAGTCTGAAAACGTAATGAGTGGAGCTTTTGAAGTTGCGAATCGGCTGTATGGTCTACATTTCAAAAAATTGGATAATATTCAAACCTGGCATGAAGATGTAAATGTTTATGAAGTGTTGGATGAGGATAAATCTCATATTGGAATTTTGTACGAGGATCTTTTTCCCAGAAGTACAAAAAGAGGTGGCGCTTGGATGAACGCACTACGATCCCAAGGTATGATGATAAATAATGAAGTCTGTCGACCTCATATTTCTTTAACATGTAATCTTACTAAACCTACAGAAGATAAACCTTCTTTGCTTACATATAGAGAAGTACAGACTATATTTCATGAATTCGGTCATTGTCTACATGGTTTGCTTTCTGATAGAAAGTATAAAAAGATTGCTGGTACGTCCGTATTCTGGGATTTTGTAGAATTACCATCGCAGATTATGGAGAATTGGGTAGGCGAGGAAGCTGCTCTTGAGCTATTTGCTCATCACTATGAGACCGGAGATGTACTCCCCAAAGAGCTTCTTCAGAAAATAAAAAAATCTAAAAATTTTCGTTCTGGTACAAATTGTCTTAGACAACTCACATTTGGATATTTAGATATGGCGTGGTTTGGTCAATATAATGATGTTGATAATGTTGAGGAGTTTGAAAGAAGGGCAGTTAAAAAAACTATGCTAAGGGAGCAAGATACTCCAGGTGCCTCTATATCTACTATGTTTGCACACATTTTTGCAGGAGGCTACTCTGCTGGTTACTACTCCTATAAATGGGCAGAAGTTTTAGATGCAGATGCTTTTGAAAAGTTTCAAGAAGATGGAATCTTTAACAAAGATACAGCTAAATCGTTTAGAGATAATATTCTTTCACAAGGTAATATTAGTCACCCTTTAGAGTTATATAAGCATTTTAGAGGAAGGGAACCTAAGGTAGAAGCTCTATTAAAAAGGGAAGGGTTGCTTTAATCAATAACCTTTAAAGTAATTTAGTCGATTACTCCATCTTTTTGAAGTTTATTCAATTTTGGTCTTATAACAAATAAACAGTAGGGCTGATTTGGGTTATTATCATAATAATTATCATGGTAATCCTCTGCATCTGAGTAGTTATTTAACATAGTTATTTCCGTTACAATAGGATTTTTCCAATATTTACTACTATCCGCATACTTTTTTGATTTTTCAGCTATTTCTTTTTGTTCGTTATTATGGTAAAAAATAACAGACCTATATTGTGTTCCAACATCATTGCCTTGACGATTGAGTGTAGTAGGATCATGGGACTGCCAAAATACATTTAGAATCTGTTCATATGTAATAATATTTTTATCAAATTTAATTTGAGCAACTTCTGCATGTCCTGTTTTACCCGTACAGATTTCTTTGTAAGTAGGGTTTTTGGTATGTCCACCTGCGTAGCCAGGTTTTACACTTTCGATGCCTTTGACGCGTTGATATACTGCTTCCACACACCAAAAACATCCCCCTCCTAAGGTTGCAGTTTCAGTTTGAGCCATAAGAATATAGTGTAAACATAATATTAAAAACGTTGTTGTAGGTTTCAAGGTTTTAATGAAAAATTCGATTTATACCATCCACCACGACCATATTTAACCAAAATATTTGGTTTACCTCTGACTGCATATGCATATTTTCCTGGAGGAGTTATTTCTAGTTGATATATGCCTGGACGATTTACTGTAAATGCATATCGACCATCTTCATCAGAAACTCTTCTCTTAAATGTATTGTATTGAAAGTTATAAAACTTTTTTTCTTTTCTATTTTTCTTATCAAGGCTAGAAAAATATTCTGCCATAGGCATTACTTTTGTAATGCTTAAGCTATCTTGACCACTAAACGACGTGGGTTTATTCAATGCTTCTGAAAGGATAATTTCAGCGCCAGAGATAGGTTTTCCATCATTCTTGTCTAAAACTGTACCAAAAATAACCGTAGGTTCCAACATGTGTTGAGGCATATAAACTGGTAGTCCGGATTCTTTGAAAACAGGTTCAGACAATAAAGTTTTCAAAATAAAAGAAAGATTTTCATATCTACCACCTTGAGGAACATAGCACCTTGATACATCATATGTTTTGCCGTTTACAATGATTGAGATATGTCTAGGTTTAAATTCTAATACCTCAACATCTTTAATTATAATTTTTTTTGCTGAACGTTTATTTACGTAATAATAAAATAGGTTTCCTTTTATAAAAAATATTTCAGCTCGTTTTGTAAGGGTACTTCTTTCTAATGGAGGAACTCTCTCATTTAATGGAAGAGGTTCAATAGAATTTTCTACGTAAATATTGCCAAGTGAATCCAGAAATTCAGGAAGCAGAGGAATGGTTTTCATTTTGTAATTTTCAAGGGATAACTGAATTCTAGGTTTCCATAGATATCCAATATTACCTTTAGTAAAGAATCCTTCTTCATTTGTTAATAGAGAATGTTTTAGAATTTTATTTCCTGTATATAATTCAATATTTACGTCTTCAACAGGTTCATTTGTGTTCTCATCAAAAACCTTTCCACTTAAACTGTTTAATTTGAATTCTACCCCTTTATCGGGTGGTAATTCTTTGACATCAGATTGTGAAAAAAGTATATTGTTAAGAAACAAATATAGTAAAAAGAATTTAAGCATACTCCTAAATTTACAAATAAATACATTTTTAAGTTTAAACTTTTGAAGAATCGATTGTTTAATTTTATAGTATGCTTTTAGGACAATTAAAACCAAAAGATTTTGACTTTTGGACATCTTTGCAAACTAGATGGAATGATATGGACGCACTTGGTCATGTAAATCATACTGCTTTTCTTTCCTATATGGAGACCGCAAGAGTTGATACATATATTAAATTAGGGTTTGAAGGAATTAACAAAAGAATAGACGAGAGCACGATATTGGCAAACATCTTGATAACTTATTTAGCTCAATTAGTCCACCCTTCATTTTTAAAAATTGGCCATGGAATTATTCGAGTTGGAACAAAAAGTTATGATTTAATTTCTGGTATATTTTTGCAACCGGATAATACACTTGTATGTTCAGCGTATTTTAAATTGGTTTCTTTTAATTATAAAAAAAATAAGACAATCTTAGTTCAGGACAAAATTAGATACAATTGTCGGCCTTTGGAAAAATAAAATGATTAATACTATCGATAAAAATTTGTTTATTGCAGAACTAGAAAAGATCGTTGGATCGAAGAGTGTTTTGAAAACAAAATGGAGCATGGAATCTTATTGTAAAGGTTGGAGGTATGGTGAAGGCGAAGCTATTGCAGTTGCGAAACCTTCAACTTTACTTCAAATTTGGAAAATTTTACAAGTATGTGCAGAGAAGAATATTATTGTTATTATGCAGGCCGCTAATACGGGCCTAACTGGAGGATCCACTCCTTACGGATCTGATTATGATCGTCCTATTCTTGTTATTAATACAATGTTAATTGATGATATTCACATTATTGATGATGGAAGGCAAATAGTAGGATTTCCAGGAAGTACTTTGTTTGAATTAGAAAATAAATTAGAAAATTATAATAGAGACCCACACTCTGTTATTGGCTCCTCCTGTGTGGGGGCTTCTATTGTAGGAGGGGTTTGTAATAATTCAGGCGGTGCATTAGTTAAAAGAGGACCCGCATATACAGAGCTCTCCCTTTTTGCACAAATTGATTCGGAAGGAAATTTGGCATTGGTTAATAATCTTGGAATCGAACTAGGCGATAATCCGGATGAAATTCTGACTAACTTGCAAAATCATAATTACAGTAACGACAATATTCAATATCCAAATAAATTGGCATCTGATAATAAGTATCAAAAACAAGTAAGAGATATAAATTCCAGTACACCTGCAAGATTTAATGCAGATGGAAGAAGGTTGCATGAAGCCTCAGGGTGTGCAGGTAAAATTGCTGTCTTGGCTGTACGACTTGATACATACCCAACTCCAAATAGGAGCCAGGTGTTTTATCTAGGAACCAATAGTACCAAAACTTTGGGCAAGATGAGAAGAGAGATATTGTCAAGTTTTAAGCATTTACCAACTTCTGGGGAATATTTCCATAGAGACTGTTATGATGCTGCAAAAAAATATTGCAAAGATACATTTTTAGTTATTGATAAGCTAGGTCCTAGTTATATTCCAAAATTATTTGAGCTTAAGAGAAATGTAGATCGATTAGCAGAAAAGTTTAAAATACTTCCGAATAAATTCTCAGATCGAATAATGCAATTTTTTAGTAACATATGGCCGAATCATTTACCAAAAAGGATGGAACAATATCGGAATGAATACGAACATCACTGGGTAATTGAAATGTCCGATGAAGGAATTGAAGAAGCAAAAGAGTACTTTGAAAAGTTTTTTGCTGAAAATGAAGGGTCTTTTTTTATTTGCACAGAAAATGAGGCAAAAAAAGCAATGTTACATCGTTTTGTTATAGCGAGTGCTACTCCTCGATTTTTTGCTATTAATCAAAATAAGGTCGGAGGTTTAATGTCATTGGATATAGCTTTGCCTCGAAACGAAAAAGAATGGTTTGAAGTTTTGCCACCAGAAATGGACGAATTAATAGAAATGAAATTATATTATGGACACTTATTTTGTCATGTAATGCATCATAATTATGTTGTAAAAAAAGATGTGGATGTTGAAAAACTTCAAAACAAATTATTGAAAACATATGATGCACGTGGTGCTGAGTATCCAGCTGAGCATAATGTTGGACATGAATATTTTGCTAAACCTACTCTATCTGAATTTTATAAAAAACTAGATCCAACCAACAGTTTTAATCCAGGGATTGGAGGCACTAGTAAACAAAAATATTGGAAATGAGTCAATACAAGTTATAGTTATTGATTTTTTAAAAATAATTTTCAATATTTACAATTTATAGATTCTAAGTTAATAAAAGTAATTTACATAAATTCAATCGTTATATGAGTACAAAGCACACGGCATTTAATTTTTTCTTATTTTTATTTCTGTCAATTAGCTCTTTACGTTCTGATGTTATTGCCAGGCTAATTAAAGTTGAGGGAAAGGTGTTTTTTAAAAGATTAGGTATGGAAACTTTTTCTGAAAAAGCTAAACCTGGTGCTGCGATTGTAAACGGGGACCAAATTAAAATAGGGGATGAAGGATATGCTGCAGTTATTTACATAGATGATAGGTCTATTATTAAGATCAAAGCCAATACCAAATTCAGTTTTATGGATTCACCCAATACTCGAACTATTGATTTGGTGCATGGTACGCTATTAAATAAAATTAATAAAGAAAAAAGGACCAAGTCTTTTCGTATTCAGACACCTGTATCGGTTGCAAGTGTTAAAGGAACAGAATTTGCAGCTATTGTTAGTGAAAAAGGCATTGAGCAATTTATTTGTAAAGAAGGATCTTTTGAAGTGCTTAATATGATTAGTGGGCAAATTGTAAATGTCGGTCCTGGTGAAAAAGCTTTTAGCAATGCCACAGGTGATCTGGTGCAGGCTGTAGCATCTCCCAAAGATTATCCACAAGATCCTGAATTAGAAGAAAACATTGAATTAGAGCTAGAAGAAATATTGGATTCTCAAGAAGTAGATGCTAAGCAGAAAAATGCCCCACCAGAGTTACAACCTGAGATAGAAACCAATGAAGATCCAGAAGTTGAAAATGAGACCCAATCTGGAGAAGAAATACCAGATAATATGAATCAAGAAGAGGTTTTAGAAAATAATGAAAATCCATTATCTGAAATTCCATCCTCCGAACCACCACCCAAACCTTTCTCATTAGGGCTTGGAATTGGATCTGCTACTTTAGATGGAGTCCTATACAATCAATTGGCGTTAAGACCTGAAATTTATTTTTGGAAAATAGGAATTGGGTTAGACTTAATTCTGTATATTGATAATGAAGGAAATATCGCACCTATTGTTCAAGACAAGTGGGATATAAAAAATGATCCAAGTTTAATTTTGGATAAAATTCTTTATATCAAATACGGACAGAAGAGTGATCCCAGTTGGTTTAAATATGGTTCATTAGAAGGTTTAACACTTGGCTACGGCGGGTTAGCAAATAATTATTCTAATATGATGGAGTTTCCTAGCGTTAGGAGAGTAGGAATAAATGGAGGGATTAATATTGGTCCTGTATCAGGAGAACTCTTTCTCTCTAACCTTAAGGATCTTGGAAGGGGTGGGACTTTGTCAGGATTTAGGCTTTCATATAAAATCTCTAATCAATTACCAATATCTTTTGGCTTCAACTATGTTGTAGATGCTAATATGTTTTCGTCTATGAAAGATACGGATAGTGATACTTACCCAGATATTTTTGATGATTTTCCTAATGATAGTAGTATGTGGAATGATACAGATGGAGATGGATATCCTGATCCAGGAAATGGATTAACAGTACCAGAAGATTCAATAGATATTGACGCAAATGGAAACAATATTTTAGATGAAAATGAAGAACAGCTAACACTTAAAGCCGTACCATTTAGTCTGAAAAATAATAAAGCAATGGCATCTGGTTTTTCGTTTGATATTGGATACCCAATTTTTAAAAGTAAAGCATTCTCTTTAAATATCTTTTCAGAATACAATAGCTTGAGTTTCCCATCTGCTAAAAATATTTCACGAATAGATAGAAAAGGAAATGGATTAACAGTTCCTGGCTTTAATTCTACTATTTTTGGAATTTTAAGTCTTTCATTAGAGTATAGAATAATAAAGGATTCATATATACCTCAATTTTTTGATCAAGCGTACGATCTTAATCGGGTAGTGATTTCTACAAAAACTGATACTTTATCAGGATCTGATTCTACAATTGTACAAACTAAAGATATGATGGTTTTTGGAGATTATGAGGTGGATGATTCTGGTTCAAGTTCAAATGGCTTATATGGTTCAGCAGGATTAAATCTTTTTGATTTAGTTAATTTTTCAGCTTCTTACACAAATATGACTCAAGATACATTAGAAATTAAAAGTTTTACGGCATTCTTAAATCTTAATACAGATAATATTCCAAAAATCAACGCTGCTATGGCTTACTATCAGAGGAATAACGAACCAAACCCATTTGATTTTAAAAATGCATCAGAAAACACAATCATGGGATATAGAATTGGCTATGAATTAAGTAGAGGAGTTAGTTTAATATGGGATTTCAGACAATACTACAGGGATGATGGTACAGGAAAATTAAAACCAATCAAACAAACCACGATTGAAACTGCTTTTAATTTTTAATGATAGTTTCTCAAATTCAGATCGTTTTTTATTTTTTGTTTCTTTTAGGATATGTTTATTCACAAACAAATGTTGCAATCTTGAGTGAAAAAGTGGGTACTGAAATAGATATTCATGAAAATAGATTTTATAGAATTTTTCCAGATGAAAAGGGCTTTGTAAATGCTCAAATAATTGATGCAGGAAATGGCAATTTTAGAATTACTATTGTAAAGCATATACAGGGAATGGAAACAACGGTTCGGAGATATATTGATCAAGATGATTTTCAAAACATTCAAAGCAGAATTGATCAACTTCCAGACTTTACAAAAGAAAGAAAAATTGAAATGTATGAGGGAATGGATTTTATAAGAGCGGAAAAAATTATTAATGAAATTCCCAAACCTCAGTTTATTGTTATCAAACATAGTGATAATAAAAAGCTAAGAGGAACGCTGTTGAAAGTGGAAGATAACATTCTTTACGTTCAAGGACCATCGTTAATTGAAAAAATAAGTCTAAGTGAAGTGGATAGGATTTCGTACAGACAATCCGTTGGAAAATATGATAAGTATAAAAATTATTTTTTTATAGGTACTGGTATTTTAGGATTTATTGGCGCTTATGTTTTTAATTCTCAAAGAGCTGTTATCTATAACGATTACAATGTTCCAAGGACTGATATAGCCTTCTACAGGTATTTTAATGGAATAATATTAGGTCTTATTTTTAGTAGCGAAGTGTTTGATGCCATAAGTACATTATTAACATCATCTGATACCATTATACTATCAGAAGCAGAGTATAATGAAGAAAATTATAATTAATAAATCGGAGTTTGTATGCCAACAAAACCACAAGAAAAAGCACCTGACAATAATGGGGAAGGTCAAGAAAGTTCTATAGATCCACAAAAAAAATATTTAATGGATCAATTTGGAAACCTGATGGAGAAAGTAGGCGATGGATTTGGTGGTCCATTACAAGAAGAATTAATCAAAAGGCTTGAGCAAACAATTGCAGATTTTCATGAGGAAGTAAGCGAGATGATGGCAAGTTTGAAAGAAAATGCGGAAAAAAGACATGAAAAATTGAAGGAAATATGGAATAACCCTGATGCATCTATAGAGGTTGTAGATAATCAAGTTTCTCAGACAGAGAATGCGGAACCAGAAGGAGAAATGAGCGAATGGGAAAGAAGACTTGAAGAAGCAGGTAAATTAGGAGATTCTGGTAGCTCCGATTCTAAACCAGAGGTTAAAGAAGAGCCTCCAAAGAAAAAAGGACTATTTGGGAGGAAGAAAAAGTAGGCACAAATTAGGGGGTGAAAAATCATCCCTTGATATTAGCTTGCAGTATTTTTTTATTCATCAATTGTGTTTATGCACAGATAAATAAAAAAAATATTGTAGAATATAAAAATTTAAAAAAAAGAGTTTATAATTTTACTAAAATTGACTTTGTTACCTCCGAGGGTGAATTTAATGAGTCAATTTGCACTTTGCTCATTCCTGATTTAGTTGAGGACAGTCCCCCATATGTAGCAATTTATTATAAAAGAGATAATTCTGAATGGTTTACCGAGTCTCTTTATAGGAAAAGGCTTAGATTTAATTTTAAAGATGGAGTATTAAAAATTGATCAATCAAATTTTTGGGATTGGTTTGAGATTTCCGAAATCAAAATTGTAGTTATATACTAATAAATTTTTTAAAACGTTATTTTTTTCTATTCCAAATAAAGCGTTAAATTCAATATTATATTGCTAATTAAATACTAATTTTAGGCCGTGCTAGATGGGGAATTAGCGGTGCCTTGTAACCTGCAATCCGCTACAGCAGGATTGATGCTTTTGCTAGGCTTGCACCTTTTAATTTTTGAAGGAAGAATTAATATTGATATGCAGATCTTTTGCTATATGTATAGAATGAATCCCGTCAGGCCTGAGAGGGAGCAGCGGTAAATTTAAATGCATATGTGTGAGGGTAATCTACATTGAGTTTTTTCTTTTTATCAAAGTTATGTTAGGGAGAGTCGAACAATAGTGCACGGCCATATTATTTATGACATATAAAGTATTATCATTAAAATGGAGACCTCAGTCTTTTGAAGATGTTATTGGACAAGATCATGTTTCGAAAACGCTATTAAACTCTATAAAACTAGATAGAATAGGACAAGGTTATATATTTACCGGACCTAGAGGTGTTGGAAAGACCACAACTGCCAGGATTTTAGCGATGGCATTAAACTCTGGCGATACTCCCTCTGTGGACTTTGATTCTAATTGCAGTGTAGCAAAGGAAATCGCTAGTGGTAGGTCTCTTGATGTTATTGAGATTGATGGTGCATCGAATAGAGGAATTGAAGAAATACGTAACTTAAGAGAACAGATAAAATTTGCACCAATGGAATCTAGTTTTAAAATAATTATTATAGATGAAGTACATATGCTGACTAATCAAGCTTTTAATGCCTTATTAAGAACCCTTGAAGAGCCCCCAGCACATGGTAAGTTCATTTTTGCTACCACAGATATCCATAAAGTTCCAGCAACAATCATTTCTCGATGTCAAAGATTTGATTTTAATCAGATATCTATTAGTGATATATCAAATCGTTTAAATTTTATTGCTAGAGAAGAAGGTTTTCAAATTTCAATCGAATCAATATATCATATAGCCAAGAAAGCGGATGGTAGTATGAGGGATGCTCTTTCTTTATTAGAACAAGTAGTGTCTTATTGTGGGGAAGATTTTTCAGACGAGAAAATTTCTGAATCTCTAGGCATAATAAACAATGAACTGTTCTTTTCATTTTCAGATGCAATTATAAACAAAAGCTATGAAGATATGATCAAAACGATTAGTTTATTTTCTCAAACTGGTGTATCTCCAAATGAGATTTTGGTTGGCGTACGAAATCATTTAAAGCATATTTTATATGCTGGAGTTTCAGGTGGTAAACTAATTTCTGATTTAAATGTAGATGATAAAAATCGATATATTGAAGAAAGTAAAAAATGGGAAAGGGCAGATATTTTATATATCAACCAAGTTTTGATTGATTCATCCCATAGAATAAAAAATTCTGAATCATCTTTCCTTTCGTTAGAAATGACATTCTTAAAATTATTGGAGTTTGAAAGCTCCATTAACCTTAGTGAATTGATTGCAAAAATTGAAGGAAAAGATACTATTTCGCAAGGATCGAATAAATCCGTGAATAATGTCTCCTTTGCAAATAATAAGGAAAATAAGGTTTTTTCAAAATCGAATAAACAGGAAAGAAATAATAAACCTTTGACTTTTAAAGAAAATTTAAATGATTTAGATGAAGGAATCAGACCAAATGTGGAAAGGTTTGTTAAACCTTCTTCGGAATTGTCCTTTGAATTTATCTCAAATAATTGGAAAATGTTTTTAAATGAGATCCAAAACGAAAGACCCTCAATAAGTGCAATGCTTGAGGATTACTCACCTACTAAATTTGATAATAATACTCTATTTATTAAATCTGAGAGTTCAGCAGTTTTCAATGAAAAAATATTGAATAAAGGAAAAGAATTATTGAAGGATCAGTTAGAGTCAATTTCAAAAAATAAGGTTAATATTGAAATTGAATTGAATGAAAATTTTATTAATAATAAACCCACACCTAATAGGGATAGAGCTTCAGAAAACAAATCAAATGATGAAGAAGTTTTCAATAAAGTTGTTGACCTTTTTGATGGTGAAATATTGAGATAGGAGAAAGTATGTTTAAAGGTAATATGTCCAAATTACTCAAGCAAGCGCAGGATGTGCAGCAGCAAATAGAAAAAGTACAAAGTCAATTATCAGATATGATTATTGAATCTGAATCTGGAGGGGGCATGGTAAAGGTAAAAGTAAATGGGAAGCAAGAGGTGCTTGAACTTTGGATTGATGAAAGTACCTTGCAAGAAGATCAGGAGGTTGTTGAAGATCTAATTGTGTCGGCAATGAATAAAGCTTT
>JAYPLH010000276.1:0-2085 GCA_038365355.1 Fidelibacterota bacterium | reverse complement strand
ATGCAAACTGTATATTGATAAGTCCAATTACACCAAGCTTAAGAGCTAATTGTTTTGTAATAATATTTATCTGCTCTAAAGCTGAAGAAGTGATTTTATAAGGAGGCAATACACAGGCAGAATCACCAGAATGAATTCCAGCTTCTTCAATATGCTGCATTACCGCTCCAATATAAACAGTCTTCCCATCACATACAGCATCAACATCAAATTCAAATGCATCCTCAAGAAATTGATCAATAAAAATAGGATGGCCGTCCGTTACTTCAGCAGATCGAGATAGATAATCGATTAATTGTTTTTCAGAGTAAACAATTTCCATTGCTCTTCCACCTAAAACATAACTAGGTCTTGCAAGAACAGGATAACCAATATTTTCAGCTACAGATACAACCTCTTCGATTGTAACTCCAGTTCCATATTTTGGACATCTAATGGATAATTTTTGAAGAACATCTCCAAATTTTTCTCTATTTTCAGCAAGGTCAATATCTTCAGGTGATGTCCCAATTATATTGACTCCATTTTTTTTTAAAGCCTTAGCTATTTTTAATGGAGTTTGTCCTCCAAACTGTACTAAAACACCTCCTGGGTTTTCAAACTCTATTATGTTAAGAACATCTTCAAAAGTAACTGGCTCAAAATACAATCTATCTACTAAATCAAAATCGGTGCTCACAGTCTCAGGGTTACAGTTTATCATGATAACTTTGTAGCCCTGATCTTTCAATCCAAATACAGCTTGTACACAGCAGTAATCGAATTCTATTCCTTGTCCAATGCGATTAGGCCCTCCACCTAAAATCACTACTTTTTTACCACTTAGTGGTTCTATATCATTGTATTGCTCATAAGTTGAGTAACAATATGGAGTCTTTGCTATAAATTCACCTGCACAAGTGTCTACTAATTTAAAAACAGGCTTTATAGATCTACTTATTCTATCGGATCGTATTTCAGCAGTTGACTTATTCATCATTTTACCAATCTGAGCATCAGAGAAACCGTTAGACTTCAATTGTTTCAAGGAATGATTTTTATTAAAAGATGAAATTATTTTTATTTGATATAAAAACCATCGATCAATTTTTGTTAACTCATATAACCTTTCTACATTTTCCCCTTTTGTAAATGCTTCTTTAATTTTTAATAGTCTATAGCTTGTTGGGAAGCGCAAAGACTTTAAATCCAAGGGTCTTGATCGCTTTATATTAGGATCACTATCATTGGAAACTTTAGGCTCCAAACCATAAAGGTCAACTTCCAAACTTCTAAAGGCTTTTTGTATAGACTCCCTGAAGGTTCTTCCTATAGACATTACTTCACCTACACTCTGCATTTGGACACCAAGATGACCAGATGCAGATGGAAATTTTTCAAAATTAAATCTGGGTACCTTTGTAACAATGTAATCAATTGTTGGTTCGAAAGCTGCTAAAGTTTTCCCTGTAATATCGTTAGAAATTTCATCAAGAGTGAACCCAACTGCCAATTTTGCTGCAACTTTAGCGATAGGAAAACCTGTAGCTTTTGATGCTAGAGCCGATGATCGACTAACTCTAGGGTTCATTTCAATTATTATACAACGCCCTGTATCCGGATTAACCGCAAATTGGACATTAGACCCTCCGGTTTCTACACCGATTGTACGTAAACAAAGCTTACTCCAATTTCTCATTAGTTGATATTCTTTATCTGATAAAGTAATTGCCGGTGCTACTGTAACTGAGTCACCTGTATGAACTCCCATGGGGTCAATATTTTCAATTGAACAAACTATAATGACATTATCCGCTTTATCTCGAATTACTTCAAGTTCAAACTCTTTCCATCCTATTAAAGATTCTTCTATCAACACCTCATTTATTGGACTCGAAGACAAACCCTTTTCTACCAACCTCTGATATTCTTCTTTATTATAAGCGATTGCCCCTCCTGTACCACCCATAGTAAAAGAGGGTCTAATGATGACTGGAAAATTAGTTGTATCTAACAAGTTTTTTGCATCTTCATAGTTATTTACAAATCCGCCTTTTGCTGTATCAATGCCAACTTTATCCATTTCTTTTTTAAATTTTTCTCTAT
>JAYPLH010000275.1:1227-2114 GCA_038365355.1 Fidelibacterota bacterium | reverse complement strand
GAGCAGATCAACTTGCTAATAAAGGAATAGATAACTATTTAAAAAAAAATAATTAAAAAAAATTTTGTAAAAATGTTGCAAGGCGAAACCTTTTGGCCTTATCTTGGGTTTGGGTATATAGATAATACAATTTCGCTTTGCGAATAACTTATTGAATAAATGGCTAACCTTTCTTGCCAATTATTTTAATTCAACTATCCCTTTAAAGTATTGAATCAAATTAATTAGGGAGTACTAAGAAAGGTTAACCAATCTTTAAAATTAATACCTCATAATTCAAATTCATCTTTGATTAATTCTGCCCATATTATCATTCTTTCTTCTGAGAGTTCCTCTTCATTATCATTATCCAAACCCAGACCAAGAAATTCATCACCATCTAAAGCTAAAGAATTATCAAATTCGTAACCTTCAGTTGGCCATCTTCCAATCAGCTTACCACCATTCTCTATAAACGGTTTGCCTAAAAGGCCTATTGCATCCAGAAAATTATCTGCATACCCAACCTGATCTCCGCAACCAAAAAAGGCTGCAGTAATTCCGTTAAAATCTAGCTCTTTATATTTTTCATATATAAAATCCCAATCATCTTGGAGCTCACCAATATGCCAAGTAGGGCATCCTATGATTAATTTTTTATAATCAAGCATCTTTTTCGGGTCAGTATCAGCAATATTGTATTCATCAATTTGTGCACCTTCTGATTCCATATATTCTTTTAAGAATCCAGCAGCCTCTTCTTGATTTCCAGTGTTACTTCCCCAAAATAGTCCAATTTTTTCCATGTTTTTCCTTATATTTAAATAATTATTATTTGAAATTAAAGGTAATGAGACTCATTCGCAATAAGAACCGTAACAATTTATATGGTTTTAAGATTTCTAAGT
>JAYPLH010000275.1:0-1217 GCA_038365355.1 Fidelibacterota bacterium | reverse complement strand
TGATTCCATATATTCTTTTAAGAATCCAGCAGCCTCTTCTTGATTTCCAGTGTTGCTTCCCCAAAATAAACCAATTTTTTCCATAATTTTCCTTATAGTTGATAGTTATAATTTGAATTTAAAGGTAATGAGACTCATTCGCAATAATAACTAAAACGATTTCCATGCTTTTAAGATTTATAAGTAAACTTTTTTATGAAAATGAAGATGCCTGTAAAAAATAAAGTCCAAATTGTTCCCAAAATTAAACATGTAAAGAAAGATATGTGGTTTATCGAAACATGGAGCAGAAATACTATTGCTAAATCTAATGCTAAATAAATTGGAGCTATTGTAAATAAATATTTCATATTAATTAATGACATATATTTAATAAAAATTAATAAAAATGAAAATCACATTAGTTGAGCTTCATCACAAACAATTAATCAAATTTCCCATTCTGTCCCAACATAATTCAGAAATTTTAGTACCATTATTATACTCAATTTGTTTTTTCTTCATATGTTCTGAATACCAATGAGTCCATGTTTGAATTTTTTGACCTTTATAAAAAGAACCAGCCAGTATTTTTTCTCCATTTTCTGACATGAATATCCATTCGCCATCTTCTTTATTATTAATGTAGTGACCAAACTCACGCTTTACCTTGTTGGCATGCCAATTTACCCACAAAGAATTTTTCATATCCTTTTTGAAATAACCTTCAGATTGTTTATTTCCATTCCTGTACCAAAAAGTCCATAATCCATATTTAAAGTCATTAAAATAATTTCCTTGGCTTTTTTTACCTCCTGTATCATAAAAATACATCCAATATCCACTTTTTATTCCATTATTTCGGTATCCTTCACGCTCTATATTCCCATTCGGGTACCAATAGGTCCAAAGACCAATTCCTTTGGTATTTTTATAAACCCCTTCTTTTTTTTGTTGACCATTTTCAAACCAGAATGAACATAATCCTTCATTTTTTCCGTGCTTCCAAAACCCCTTTTCTTTCTTTTTTCCATTCTGATAATAAGTTGTATATCTTCCATGCTTTAAGTTATCCTGATAATTATATTTTGATTTCTTTTTTCCATTTATATACCATTCCTCATATGTCCCATTTTTCATCCCATCAATAATTTGAAATTCTAAGATTTTTTTTCGTGTTAGTTTTGAAAAGGAAAAAGCAGAACCACTAAAGGGTGTTTTAGAATTTTTCGCAAAAT
>JAYPLH010000040.1:0-11922 GCA_038365355.1 Fidelibacterota bacterium | reverse complement strand
GAACAAATTCTTGAAATTTGTTTTTGGTATAAGGGTGAAGGTTTTGGTGATGAGTTTACACCTTTATCTATATCACCATTTCTGAAACATGAAGAAAGTAAAATTAAAAACATTTTAGAAAAGCTTTGTGCTGAAGGCTCAATGATTGAAACTAAAAGTAAACAATACAAATTTACTGACACAGGCTTAAAACACGCTGGTAAACTCTTTGTAGAAACATTTCAAGAAATGCAGCAACCAGGGCATTATGAATGTCATGATGGTTGTTGTGATGGCGATGACCACAGCAAATGCAAACATAACTGAAGATTCTCCACCAGAATTTGTCCCTGAATCCTTGAGAGGATTTATGACAAATTCCGAATGGGATGAATTGTTAAGTAGAGCAGATTATTTAATTACTTCACTGGAGTCGATTGAGGACTCTAATACAAGGCAAAATGTTTTTGAACTTTTAAAAGTACTAGACAAAGTCCATAGAGAATCTTTAACAAGGTTAGTTCGACTTTTTAAAGACGGCGTTCTTGAACAAGTCATTACAGATCCACCTATAAGAACATTAATGGACTTATACGACCTCTTACCTCAGTCATTAGGTTGTTCAGACACAGATTCAGCGAGCATAGCATTAAATTCAAAAAAACTAGCTCGTTGGGTGCCAAGTCGTTTCTCAGAAGAAAAACTTAAAGATGATCTCTTATATTCGGATCAAATTGAGGATCATTTTATATTCCTTGCTAAAGTTGAAAATAAAATATACGGCTTTTCAGCAGACTGTTTGGTTAATCATGAACTGATGATTGGTGCAACTTTGAAAGGTTACTCGCTGGTATGTCCTCATCATGAAGGTTGTATTTATGATATCAGGAATGGTGCTAAATTGGGAAGCGATGCTCATATTGGTTGTTATCCAGTAAAAAAAGAAAAAAACAGAATTTTAATTGGTTTCGATATGCCTTTTATTCCTGAACTTCCAAGTTTTTAAATAATGTTTTGAGAAATCTACTTATTGCTGGAGTAGGAAACGTTTTAAACTCTGATGATGCTTTTGGACCTAAAGTTCTTGAGAAGTATAGAAATCCCAAAAAAGAGGGATTAACAATTATAGAAACTGGTATTGGAGGCATTAATATTATTCAAGAAATGTTGAAGGGGTATGAAGGACTTATAATAATTGATGCATACCAAGAGGGTTTAGAACCAGGAACATTGAGAGTCTTAGAACCCAAAATAAAAGATTTAAATCTCTCAAAAAACGAAATTAGAGATTATTTTTCTGATACTCACTATGCAACGCCTGAAAAAGTACTTCATTTTTTAAAACAAACAAACAATTTACCTAAATTTCTTAGAATTTTAGCCTGTGAACCTCTTTCACTTAAACCCTGTACTTTGAAAATGAGTGAAAAAGTTTCTAACAGATTAAATGATGCTGTAAAAATACTAGAAAATTTGGTTAATCATTTTTTTGAAAGGAAAGAATTAGTATGAGAATAGCAACTGTTGGTAAAGGAGGAGCAGGAAAAACTACAATAGCAGGGACATTAGCAAGAATTTTAGCAAAAAAAGAAAATAAAATTTTGGCAATAGATGGAGACCCCAATCCAAATTTAGCTTTAACTTTAGGTATATCAAGGGAAAAAGCAAATAATATAAACTTTATTCCTCATACTGTAATGAAATTAGAGGAGGATGATTACGGTGAAAAAGTTTTAAAGATGTCCTTATCTGAAAATGATCTTTTTGAGAAGTACGGAACAAAGGGGCCAGATAACATAGATTTAATTGTGATGGGACATCCTGCTGATGGAACAGCAGGAAGTGGCTGAATGTGTGCATCCCACCGCGCGGTGCGTGGTCTGATTGTAGAATTAACTGGTTATTGTAAGCATACAATTACTGATATGGAAGCAGGTCTTGAACATTTAAAAAGAGGCACTGCGAAGAATGTTGATATGATGATTATTGTTGTTGAACCATACTACAGATCTTTAGAAGCTGGAATGAGAACTTTTAAGTTAGCAAAAGAACTTAATATAAAACATCTCTATGTTGCCTCAAATAAGTTCACAAATGAGGCTGATGAGAATGCTATTAAAGAATTTTGTGAAAAATACACAATGCCAATCATAAGTAATATACCTTATGATTCAAATTTGATAGAAGCTGAAAGAAATGAGAAAGCACCTTATGATTACAATATTGAAGCACCATCAATAAAAGCTATTAACAAAATTGCAGATTGGATTTCTACCCATTAAAACATCAAAAAACATATTAGAATTTCGACCAAGCTCTGATTGGGCATCTCAGTATAAACTTTTAGATAATTCGGAAGAAACACTTTTCAGAGATATTGTTTTCGACGATTTTCTGAAATACCATCGTTCAACATCAATATGTGGACTTTCAGTAGGATTTAAAATTCTCCAGAAGGTATTGGGTACAAATAAGAATTTTAATTCAAACAACAATGTTTTTATTAGGGGAGCTTTTTTAGGTAAAGGAATCAAAGATTCTTTTGAATATATTTTTAAAACATCAGAAGGTCATATTATTAAATTTGATCCTTGTTTAGATGTAAAATTGGAATGTGCAAATGCTTCTAAAGGAAAGTATAAATACTGTTTTGATTTTGAAAGAAAAAAAATAGCTGTAGCTATCAAACCTGGAGTTATTCCTTCAGAATTCATTAAAACAGCTAAATTATTTCACCGAAACGAAATTTTAGAGGAGGATTTTAGAAAAATACAATTAGAACTATGTAAGTACCTTGTTCCATTAAACCATAATGAAATATGTAATATAGGATAATTATGAAATTATTATTAATCTCTTTATCATTTTTTATTTTTTCAATTAAGTCTCATGCACTTCAAGTAGTTGATCAAAATGGAAGAAATATTTCTTTTGATTCAGAAGTAAGAAGAGTTGTAAGTATTCCAATACCAGCACCGTCAATGTTTATTTCCATCGACGGTAAAGCAGATAAACTTGTTGGCGTACATGGATTAACGAAAACTGCAATGAAAGGTAAATTTTTAGGAAAATTATTTCCAGAAGTACTTTCACTTCCCAGTGATTTTGTAGGAAAAGGGTTTAATTTTATGCCTAATGTTGAACGAGTATTAGAACTTGAACCAGATTTAGTCTTCCAATGGGGAAATTATGGTAATGAAATTTTTGATCCACTTGTCAACGCAGGTTTGAACGTTGCAGCAATAAAAATTAGAAATGAGAATGATACCCGTGAATGGATCCGAATAATGTCTACAGTACTGGGTAAAAAGGATAAAGCAGTAAAAATGGTTAGTTGGCGTGATGAAACAATGAATATAGTAAAAAATAATACTAAAAAAGTAAAAAAAAGAAAAAATATTTTATATTTTAGACTATTCAAAAACACATTACAGGTTGCAGGTAAGGGGACATATAATAATTTTTATATCAATTTAATTGGAGCTAACAATCCAGCAAATTCTAAAAAAGGTTTTTATAACGTTACACCTGAACAAGTAGTTTCTTGGGATCCCGACATAATTTTGATGAATGGTTTTGAACCAAAATTAGGACCAGATGCATACGTTAAACATCCAATTTTTTCTATTACAAAAGCAGCTAAAGAGAAAAAAGTATACTCTATGCCTTTAGGTGGATATAGATGGGATCCACCCAATCAAGAATCACCACTAACATGGATGTGGTTGGGAATGCTAACATATCCAGAAATTCATAAGTATGATTTAAAATTTGAGATGAATAAGTCATACAAAATGCTTTATGGAACAAGTATTTCGAAAAATGATATAAATCAGATTCTTAAAGTTAAACTAAATAAACAATCTTTTAAATATTTAGATATCTTTGATTTATAAATAAGTTGAGGATTAAATACATATTTTTTACATTATTTGGTTCGTTTCTAGTTTTATTTTATATATCATTTGGGCAGATAAGTTCAACGTTTATAGATTGTATAAAAATAATATATAATCTCTTTCACTATTCCTACGATGTAAATTCTATTGTAGAAAGGGTTGTTCTTTACATACGTATCCCGAGAGCAATAACTGCAATAATTTGTGGTGCAGGGCTTGCTGTTAGCGGATGTGCTTTACAAGGAATATTCTCAAATCCTTTGATAGGTCCTCAAATTATTGGAGTCTATTCAGGTGCAGCTTTCGGAGGAGCATTAGGAATTCTGATTGCTGAAGACAGCTACTTAGTTTTATTACTAGCTTTTAGCTTTGGAATACTATCAATGCTTATCGTGTTTTTTATTGCACGTGTGAAGGGGGTTGCAAATAGACTTACATTAGTATTAGCTGGTATAGTATCGAGTAGTTTTTTTCTTGCTTTGGTTTCTTTTGTTAAATTTTTAGCAGACCCAGATGATAAACTTCCTGCAATTACTTACTGGTTAATGGGAACATTTTCAACATCAAGTTACGAAAAAATATACATTGTAAGTCCAATTGTTATATTTTCCATATTAATTCTTGTTCTTCTAAGTTTCAGAATAGATGTTTTAAATCTAGGAGATGATCATGCTAAATCATTAGGTATTAATGTAGAACTGAATAGATGGATTATAATCAGTCTAGTTACAATAATATGTGCGTCTATTGTTTCAATTGCTGGTGTAATTGGTTGGGTAGGTTTGGTTATACCTCATATAGCAAGAAGCTTTTCTTCATCAAATCATAAATCACTCTTAATAACATGCGTAATCTTTGGTTCTTATTATATGTTAATCATTGATTTAATGTGTAGAGGTTTCAGTTCTATGGAAATCCCATTAGGTGTAGTAACAGCACTTATAGGAGCTCCCTTTTTTGCAATATTATTAAGGAAAAGACTCAAAGGTTTATAGCCTATGACCTTGTCTATAGATAATTTAGATATCATTAAGGGTAGTAAAAAGTTGATTCATAACTTTAATGCTAGGATGAGTAAAGGTACAATTACAGGCCTCTTAGGTCCAAATGGTGTTGGTAAAAGCTCATTTTTAAGAGTACTAGCTGGGTTGGACAAATCATTTTCAGGAAATATAAAAATCTCAGGTAATATTTCATTTTTACCACAAGATTTTAATCTCAGTACAGATTTAAATGTTTTAGAAACCATACTACTTGGAAGAGCAAGGTATTTAAAATGGTATGAACAGCCTGATTCAAAAGATTTACAGATAGCTGAATATATAATTGATAAGATGAAATTATCAAATCTGAAAAGCAAGAGTTTCATGAAATTAAGTGGAGGACAGAAACAACTAGTATTGATTGCGCAATCTCTAGTTTCTGAATGCGAAATACTTTTACTTGATGAACCTAGTTCTGCTTTAGATTTATTAAATCAAGAAAGATTATTTTCAATTTTAGAGTCTTTAAAATATGAAAATAATATATGTATTGTTTTCTCCACACACGAACCTAATCAAGTTCTAAAAATTTCTGATAGTGTTATTTTATTGAGTCATGATCACCATATTTATGGCAGTACCAATGAAGTAATGAGTGTTAGAAATCTAAATAAAGTATATAATGTAAATTTCGAAAAAATAAATAGTATAGAAAAAACTGATCATGTTTTTTTTAATCATTTACCGAATTAATCCATATAAACATAAATCTCTAATATGTGCCTAGGAATTCCAGGAAAAATAATTAGTATCGAAGACGAACAAAAATTAATCGTTAAAGCAGATTTTAGCGGTGTACAACGAAATATAAGTATGAATTGTATAGTTAAATCTCCTGAAGAACTCTCATCAATGATTGATAAGTGGGTATTAGTGCATGTTGGATTTGCAATGAGTTGTATAGACGAAGAAGAAGCAAGAAAAACTCTTGAAGTACTTAACGAAATGGAAGATCTTCAATCGCAAATGTATACAGTGAATTAAATATCCCATTATGAAATATCTATCGGAATTTAGAGATCCAATATTAGCTGATAAACTAGTAAATGAGTTAAAAAAAGATGTAGGTCTCTTGAGTTCAGGAAATAATGTTAGAATAATGGAGGTATGCGGGGGACACACACATACTATATTTAAATATGGTCTAGAACAATTGTTACCAAAAGAAATTGAGCTCATTCATGGACCAGGTTGTCCTGTATGTGTTTTACCAATGAATAAAGTAGACGAATGTGTTTTGTTGGCTGAAGAAAAGCAGGTTATTTTAACCACATTTGGAGACGCTATTAGAGTTCCTGGATCTAAAAAAAGTTTATTACAGGCTAAAGCAGAAGGTGCTGATATAAGGATAGTCTATTCACCAATGGACTCACTTGATATTGCTTCAAGAAACCCAGATAAGGATGTTGTTTTTTTTGCATTGGGTTTTGAAACAACAATGCCAAGTACAGCATTGACAATACAGGAGGCTAAAAAACGACAGATCTTAAATTTTTCAATTCTATGCAATCATATAACAATCCCTCAAACACTAAAAGCTCTTTTGGATACTGATAATCTAAACCTTGATGCATTCATTGGACCAGGTCATGTAAATATGATTATTGGTACTGAAGTTTATGATTTTATTGTAAATAAATATAAAAAACCAATAGTCGTTTCAGGATTTGAACCCCTAGATATTCTTCAGTCATTATCAATGTTGATTAAACAATTAATTGAAAATAGATGCGAAATTGAGAACCAGTATAAAAGAGTAGTTTCAAAAGAAGGGAATATAATTGCCCAAGAAGCAATTAACGATGTTTATATGATTAAGGAATTTAGTGAATGGCGTGGATTAGGTTTAATTCCTGAATCTGGAGTAAAGCTTCGTAATGAATACAAATTCTATGATGCTGAAAAAAAATATTATTTAAAAACTACCACAACTCCTGATCCTGAAAAATGTCAATGCGGAGAAGTACTTCAAGGTTTTATTAAACCAAATGAATGTAAGCTTTTTGGGAAAGAATGTACTCCACACAACCCGATCGGTGCTCTTATGGTTTCTTCAGAAGGATCATGTGCAGCATACTATAATTACAAATATCCAAGTCAAGAAATTCTAACTTCTTAATGAATATAAGAAGGAATATAATTACAATGGCACATGGTAGTGGTGGACGTGCTACAAGTGACTTAATAAACTCAACTGTAATTAAACATTTTGGAGTGCAGAATCCTGAATCACTCCAGGACTACGCAAAAATTAATTTTAACAACAATGTAAATTTAGCTTTTACAACTGACAGTTTCGTAGTAAATCCCATATTTTTTCCTGGTGGAAATATTGGAACATTGGCAGTAAATGGAACAATAAATGATCTTTCGGTTGGTGGTTCGTGTCCACTTTATTTAAGTTGTGCATTTATTATTGAAGAAGGCTTGGAAATTAATGAGTTCGAACAAATCGTATTATCAATGTCAAAAGCAGCAAAAGATGCTGATACACAAATTATTACTGGTGATATTAAAGTAGTTGAAAAGGGTGCAGCAGATAAAATCTTTATCAATACTTCTGGAATAGGTTTGATTCATAATAATGTCAACATAAATTCATCTCACGCTAGAATTGGTGATGATATTATAGTAAGTGGATTTATCGGAGACCATGGCGCTGCAATCATAGACGCAAGGGATAATTTAAAAATAAATGTTCCAGTAATAAGCGACTGTAAACCTGTAAATAAGTTAGTAAAAAAAATGGTTGATGTTTGTCCTGATATTCATTGCTTACGGGATGCAACTAGAGGAGGAATTGCAACTGTGATTAATGAAATTGCTCAAGATTCTAAAATATGTATTGAGTTAGAAGAATCATTAATTCCGATAAGAGAAACCGTTAAAGGTGTTTGTGAACTTATAGGATATGATCCTTTATACCTGGCCAATGAAGGAACAATAGTAGCTGCAATTCCTGAAGAATTTACTGAAATTGTACTTAAAGAAATGAAAAAAGATCCTGCCGGAGTAGATTCATGTGTTATTGGAAAAGTTACAAAAAAATATCCTGGAAATGTTTTTGTTCGTAGCACATTTGGCTCTGAACGAATCATCGATATTATGTATGGTGATCAATTACCCCGAATATGTTAAAAATATATAATTAATTAATAACCATCTATGGAAAAAAATACTGATCATTTATGGATATTTTCATCTAGACCAAAATCTATAGATGAAATGCTATTAACTGATGAAATGGAAAAAATAATTAATAGTAGTGTGTGTAATCATACACTTATTAATGGTCCTATCGGAACAGGTAAAACAGTCCTAGCAGAAGCAATCACAAAATTTAATGCTAGGATAGTATATTGTAAATCATCTAATGAACTTGAAGAATTATTTAAAAATGCAGATGAAATTAATTCAGTTATAATAAAAAATATTGATAAATATTATGATAGGGTCGATGAAATACTTGAAGTTTATAAAATGAAAAAGGTGATATTTATTACAAGAGATGAAGCTTCATCGGATTTAAGTATCTTCAAAAATTGTAAAAGAATACATACAAACCAGTTTCTACCAAAAAATAATCATTCTTTAAAACATTTTCAGAATTTCTTAAGCAAATTATTAAAAACAAATCAAATAGGTTTTGATTCTAGCAATGATCAGTTTCAACTTAATACTATTGAAATGTATGAAAAGTTATGGCCTAGAATGAGACAAATAGTTAGACATGCTCAAATGAGATCAAAATCTAACAAATGGGTCCCCATACCCGTCTGACTTAATACATAAAGTCAGGTCTGACTTTTTAAATTATCAATTATTGCATTTGCAACTATAGCTTGCCCTAAAGCAATACATCCATCATTTGATGGTAATTTTTGATGTGATATAACAATAAAATTAGCTTTTTTTAACTTTTTCTCTGTTAAATTTTTAAGAATTTGATTCTGAAATACTCCACCACTTAAAGCTACAACATTTTTATTACTAACATTTTTTCTCTTCCAACGGTAAGTTTCGATTATTAGATTACTTATTGCTGTCGATAAACCCTGGTGAAATTTTGCTGAAATAATTGAAGGTGATACTTTTTTTTGAAGATCATTCAATATTTCAATCCACATGGGTTTAAGATTTAAGTGTTTAAAAAAATGATTATCGCTCTTTTTTTCAATATTTATTGGATAAGGTGCATAGCTTTGTTTTTGAACAATTGACTCTAATTTCATAGCTGCTTGCCCCTCAAAACTAATACTATTTTGACAAATCCCTACTGCTGCAGCAACAGCGTCAAATATTCTTCCACATGAACTTGTTAATAAACTCTTTTTAAACATCTCTTTCATAGTAAGGATTGGTTTGCTTTCTAAATATTGAATTAATTCTAAATCTTTATAATTATGTTTAAGTTCATCAAATTCAAAATATGATAATAAGTTTGATAAAGTATTTCTCCAAGGCTGTCTCATCGCTTGATTACCACCCAATAGGGGTATAGGTTTAAAACAAGCAAACCTTTCATATTCTGTATAATTTGTTATAAAAAACTCTCCACCCCACATTGTTCCATCCGTACCAAAACCCATACCATCTAACGCTACACCAAATATCTTATCATAATATTTGGGTAGTCCATTTTCAGCCATGCAAGCAGCTAAATGTGCATGATGGTGTTGTACGGGTATAACTTTAATATTTTTCTGTTTAGAAATTAGTTTGCCAAAAATTGTTGATCTGTAATCGGGATGAAGATCGGTTGATACCCAATTAGGATCTATTCTGTACATATCTAAAAATTTCTTTACTTGAGATCTGAATTCAATATCAACCCTCCCTTCACTTAAATCACCTAAATGTGGTGATAAGATCAAGTCTCCTTTATTTAATAAACAAAATGTATTTTTTATTTCTGCGCCTAAACCTATTCCATATTGTTGATTGTCAAAACCCGGAGGTAGTTTTATTGGAGAGGGAGCAAAACCTCTGGCTCTTCTATAGGTAACTAATTTTTTACGATTTATTTGAACAACGGAATCGTCCAATCTATTAATAATTTTTCTTTCATGCCAAAAAATATAATTAGCTATTCCATTTAATCTTTCTCTTACTTCTTCGACAGATGTACATTGAGGTTCATCACTCAAATTTGCAGAAGTCATTAAAAGTGGGAAATCTATTTCATGAAAAAGTAGTTTATGTATTGGAGAATATGGTAACATAAAACCCAATCTTTTTTGCCCAGGAGCGATATTTTTTGGCAAATAATCAACATTTTTTTTTTTTAATAAAACAATCGGAGATTCTGAAGAAATCAAAAGTTTATTTTCACTCTGTGTAACAAAACAATATCTTTTAATCATTTCAATATCTTTTCCCATAACGGCAAAAGGTTTTTCATATCTATTTTTGAGTAACCTTAATTTTTCTATTATTTCATGATTTTTCGCATTACATGCCAAGTGAAAACCTCCAATACCTTGTATAGCAATTATTTTATCATTTAAAAATAAATTTTTAATTTTATCTAACTGTTCCCATATTAATTCTGGTTGTATTTGATCATTAAATTTAGAAATTTTTTCTAATGTTACTTTAGGTCCACATTTGTCACATGCAATGGGTTGAGCATGAAATCTCCGGTCTTCTGGATTATCATATTCATTTTTACATTCTTTACACATCTTAAAACGACTCATACTCGTTCTAGATCTATCGTAAGGAGTATTATAAATTATTGAAAACCTTGGACCACACTGTGTACAATTGTTTAAAGGGTAGCCATATCGTTTATTCTTAGTATCAAATAATTCATCAGTGCAATCTGAGCATATTGCTAAATCTGGTAAAATATTTACTGCATTACCTTCAAGTTTACTTTTAATTATTGAAAAATTTTTAGGTGTATCAGCATCTTTAATAAAAGTTTCATTAATCTTTTCTATATAAGCTGCTTTAGGTAAATTATCTTTTAATAATTTTTTAAAATTTAAATGCTTTTCTTTTGACGCCCAAAGTTCGACTACTGCACATTCATGATTATTATAAACACTACCATTTAACTTTAATAATTTTGCTACTTTCCAAACAGTTGGCCTAAAACCAACTCCTTGAGTTTTTCCAAAATAACAATATTTTTTACCAAATAACATATTTTTATTCATTTTTTAAATCTTACAAATTTTAGATATTGAAATTGAATAATTAACATTATTCATTTATTTTTCATATAATATTAATTTTAATTAATTATATTAAATCAATCTATATGTTACTGTTTACAATACTTGATTGTAATCTAAAAAAATTATTGTAATACTTTAATCAGCTATAAAGAAGTATTAATAATAAAACAATCCAATATAAATAAAGATTCAAAAATGAATAAAATGAAACGAGGTCCCAAAGCACGTGAGATTTCTAAAGAGCTTTTAGGAAGAGTAGAGCAATTAGCAACAAGAGGCTTAAGTCAGAAACAAGTCTGTCATGCTCTAGGCTTCAGTGAAACATGGTGGCATGCTAAAAAACAAGAATTTTCGGAATTAGGGGAGTTCTATAAAAAAGGCCAGGCAAAGGGTCTTGCTGAGGTATCTAATGCTTTATATGAACAAGCACTAAGTGGATCCACAGGAGCAGCGTGCTTTTTTCTTAAAAACCGAGATCCAGATCGATGGTCTGATTTGAAGTCTGTGAATGCAGTGCAGATTAATGTTGGCAAAATGTCAGACACTCAACTTCTGGAGGAGTTAAGATCGGATCCTGTTATCTCAAAATCACTTCAATCATTCATACCTCAATTAGACGAATAACTTTCTCTAGAGACATCTCTTAGAGAACACTGCCTGCGTGAGGTTTTGTATTTTTGATGTGAATGCGAAACAGGGATTCGATACGGGAGTTACAGTAATGAAGGTGAAAGGTTATGAAATACTCCATTCAACAAATTAAAGAATTCTTGTATGGAACTCCCTTAAGGTGTATCTCTGACGGTATATATGACG
>JAYPLH010000274.1:0-2136 GCA_038365355.1 Fidelibacterota bacterium | reverse complement strand
CGGATCGCTGATTCTTTAATAGTAGATGAAACTTTTTTTGATAATGGCAATTTAAGACATCAAAGATTCTACAAAGATGGTAAAGCCTATGGGAAATGGACTCATTATTATAATAATGGTAATATGTGGATTCAGGGAAATTATAACAATGGTATCCAAGTAGGTTTATGGACTACTTATTATAAAAATGGGCAAGAATGGACCAAAGGCGATTATAAAAATAATGAAAGAAGCGGAGTATGGATATTCTATAATGAAGACGGAACAATATATGAAGAAAAAGAATATTCACCTTAGATCTTAATTAAATGTTTATTAGCCCCACAATCGTGGGGTTTTTTGTTTGTGTGGTGGTTGGTAGATTTAGATATGATTAAGTATTTATCATTCTTACTCTTTCTAGGACATACCTTGGCTCAGAGTATTGCATTCACAATTGATCAAGACGAAGGAAAACTATTATACCTCTATGAACAAAAATCAAATATTGTATTTAAGATTGAATCCAAAATAGGAGACATTACTTCGATTTATATATTCCCAACAGACAGCATAGCTAGTATGTTTATGATAAAAGGAGATATCAGACTGATCCCTCTAAATTCTTTACCTTTAGGGCGAAATTTAAATTTACAGGTATATATTGATAATTATTCAATAATAGAATATGCTAAAAATTATTCAACTTATTCCCGAGCTGGTATAGTTGGAGCTATAACAAAAATTGATAATTATGATTTTGATTATCATTTAAAAATTGGTGATAACAGAGATATGGGAATCGTTGGGAAATTGAAACAGGTGGGAGCTCATAGCATAACTTATAATAAGAACTATACTAGTTATGTTAGTGCTGGCATTACTGGTAAAATAGAAAGTCTAGGGGGAACAAAATTTGAGTATTACAAAAATGACAGTTATTCAGAAATGGCTGGTTATACAGGGAAATTATACAAAGTTGGATCAGTTGTGATTGACATCAATAAACCATACGCTAGAACAGAATATAAATCTGGAAAGATTAAGGCGATTGGAAACATTAATTTTGAATATTTTAAAAATTCATATCAAAATAGTGTTTCGGGAGTTGATGGAAAATTCAAAAGTATGTCAGGAGAAGATGATAGAATCAGAATCTGGTTTGATAAAAACAAAGATGAATCTCTAGCTGATGAAATAAAGAAGTTCAAAGAACTATTAGATTCAGGCGCAATAACTAAAGAAGAATATGATACGAAAAAGAAAGAACTTTTTGATCTATAAAACCAAGAGATATTTAATATTTTTATTTTGCTCAAAACTGATTTTTTCTCAAAGTATGAGTTATTATTCAAATTCTATTAATCCAGGAAAGTCTGATGAGTTTACACAAGATTTCACAATCTACAGGATTGGAAAAGAAATCAGAGCAAGTTATCGAACTATTTCGGGAGGGTATGATAGCCCAAACTGTTATTTTTTTGGTGAGGCGGATTCAGATAATCAAAACATAATTTATTTAAACAGTATATGTAGTAGCGAAGGTGAGAGCTATGATGGAGGGAAAATTAAGGTTGAATTTAAATTGAATAATTCTCAATTAAATGTGGATGGAGAAATTTTAAAAAAAGCAGAACAAGTAAATTCAACATTATATGAATGGTATGGTACAATACCAACACTCGATGACATTTTAAAAATGACTCCACCTCTAAGTAAAACCAAAGATAGAATAGAAAGAAAACTTATTTTAACCACTCAAAATACAGACAGGTTTAAAAAGCTCATTAATAATTATTTTAAAGATTTAAATGAAACCTATAAAGCATCTAAAACAAAAAGTGTAATAGAAGTTTATCCTTTTTTAGGTACTCCTGTTGATTTAGCTTCTTTTCTTTTTGAAAAAACTGATATTATCCCAAATAGTATCAAAAAGCAAAAATTGGATAATAGTAATATTGGTTTCATTTACAAAACTTGCCCAGATGATTACAATATTGAAGAAGACTATGATGGAAAATGTAGGAGATATATATTTAACCAAAAAAAGTCAAATAGCAGTAAAGATCAAATAGATGTTGAATTGGAGATACATACTACTTGCCTTGATGATTCTTGTTGGTATGAATATCATATTCTTGAATTTGAAAGAGGAAT
>JAYPLH010000273.1:0-2136 GCA_038365355.1 Fidelibacterota bacterium | reverse complement strand
GTTCTATTATATAATCAAAGCTATTATTGTATTGAGTAGCTAAGGAAAAAATATCTTTTTCTAAAACATTAATTGTTACTTTATTTTTTTTTGCTAGGCTTTTTAAGGATTTAACTGCTGAAGGAGCAAAATCTACGGCTGTTACTTTAAAATTATTTTTTGCAAACATCACAGCATCATAACCTTTTCCACAACCAATAATGCAAAGCTTTTTAGGCTTTATGATTGAAGAAATGTTTACAAGTACTGGCGTCGGACCACCGAGATCCCAACCGGCATCATCATTTTTATATATATTTTCCCAAAATTTAGGATTATCTTCAATATTCATCATAATATGTAAATATTATGACTAAGATTCATACATTTTTACATACTTAGCAACATCAAACTTTGATTTACACCCATTATAATTCATATATCTAATTTTTCCGTAGACAGGTCTTTCAAACCATGCTCTATCATGTACACCACCTATACTCCAAGCAATCCCAGTATATCCATTGGGATCTCTACCATCTAATTGATATTTATCATTTAAATCAATAGCTATCTGTTGTGCAATTTCAGGAGAAGGACTCCACTCCATTATTTTTTTTGCCCAATACATCCTCATATAACCATGCATCTTCCCTGTTGTCATCATTTGGATCTGGGCGGCATTCCATAAATGGTCATGAGTTTTGGCTTCCTCAAATTGCTCTTTCGGATATAAATATTCTCTCTCATCATTACGATGTTCATCTAATGTTTTTTGGGCCCAAGGATGAAAACCTTCAAAATAATCATAGTTTTTTTCATATTCGCAAAAATTATCTGCCAATTCTTTTCTGATTAAAACCTGCTCTATGAATGCATCTTTATCGTTTTGAGGCAACTTAAATTTTTTCATTTCAAGTATAGCTCTTTGTGATGATAAGTGGCCATAGTGAAAGTAGGGACTTAAATTACTTAATGCATTCTTGGTGGGGTCATTTCTATTTAAGTCATAATTTTTGAATGATTCATTGAGTGATCTAAGTCTTTTATTTGCAAAAGATTCTCCAGGTTTTATCCAATTTACTGATTGCACAGATAAATCTATTTTAAGATCTCCCATAACTTTCATAAATGAAAATTTATTTTTTTTCTTTTCTCCAAAAGGATGATAACAGATCTTTGGGTATTCCGTAAGATATTCATTTACATTCCTAAGTATTTTTTTTCTTAGGGTATGTGCCGCAAATTCTTTTTTATCTGATGATTTCCAAACAGGAATTACATTGTGTGCATCAACCTGAAAAAATGGAATCTGAATTTTTTCCAATACTCTTCGAATTCTATTTTTATATATTTTTAGCGGTGAAAAATCAGCAACTAGGGTACCTATTTTTTTTGATTCAATAAATTCTGGTATGACTTGATTTGCCTTACCCTTTAATAAAATGAACCGGATATTATTTTTTTCTAAACTTTGCGCTGTTTGTTCCAATCCCTTAAATAAAAAATCATAGTGTCTAACGTTAGATTCTTTATACTCTCCTACATATTGAAAACATACATAAAGTGGTACTTTGTGTTTTAGAGCTATAAACTGGGATGAAATAAGGGCCCAATTGTCATTAAATCTTTTATCTCTTTGCATCCAGTACAAAACACCCTTCCCTGCAAAAGAACCTGACCGTAATGTTTTTACTCTATCTGGATGAATCTTCAAAGAAAGGAGACTTGGACCTTGAAGAAGGACTAAATAATTTTCTCTAAATCAGAAAATTTGTTAAAAGTATTGCTTATAAGACCTGAAACATCTGGCAAAAAATCAATTCCAGAACCACCAAATATAACTTTTACTTTTAATTTATCAGCCAAAGTGATTATATCCTTTACTTGTGAAGCTGTTTTTGAGAGATTATCTTTGACTGTAGCCATACAACATTGCATGTCACAGAGATAAAAGAGAAGAAGATCTACATTTTTCTTTTTAATGATGTCTTGAAGACTTCCCAGTTCTGCATGAGATCCTGTATTAAGAACATTATACCCTGAGTGTCGTAAGATTATCTCCGACATGACTACACCTAAATCCGGTAAATTATCTTCAAAATTAACACAGAGAGCAGTTTTACCATTAAAGGAACCATTTGGTTTATTTTGATT
>JAYPLH010000039.1:0-12056 GCA_038365355.1 Fidelibacterota bacterium | reverse complement strand
ATAAAAAAGGAAAAACTATTTGTGTTAGTACTCATATTTTAAATGATGTAGAAGAGTTATGTTCAGATGTTGTGATATTAAAAGAGGGCAAATTGATCCATAGTAGTTCCATGGAATACCTTATAGATCAAAGTCGAGAAATTGTAATTCGTAGCAAAGACATTGAATCCATAACAAAATTTTCTACTAGATCAAACGCATTTAAAATAGTAAATACCGCAAAAGAGAAAATAATTATTAAAACAGACCTCGACATTCGTTCAATAATTCAGTTATTACCAAAAAACTTGGAAGTCCGGTCTATTGCAAAAGAACCAAACCTTGCGGATCTTTTCAAATGATTAGACTTTTAATTCATAATGAATTTCAAAAAATTTTTTACCGAAAACGCACCTACATTGGTTTTATACTGATAGGAGTTTTAATCCCATTCATCGTTGGAGCAATTGATAATGGTGGAAGCATGTTAGAAAAAAGCATCTACGGACAATTATCTGATTCCTTTTTTTTCGTAGGTTCTTTAATTAATGGGTATCTTGCCACCTACATTATCATAGCAGTTTTAATTACTCACATGCCATTTTTGTCCACAATTATTGCCGCAGATATTGTATCTGGAGAATACTCAAAAGGTACTTTTAGACTATATCTTTCTCGACCTGTATCCAGATCAAAAATACTTCTAAGTAAACTAATAATTGTTTATTTATACACAATATTGTTAATGGGGTTTTTTATTGGTTATTCTCTTCTAATTAGCGTGGCTTGGCTTGGAACTGGAGAACTAGCTGTTTTTCATAAGGGATTACTATTCCTATCAGAAGATGATGCGCTCATTCGATTTTTTATTGCATTTTTAACCTCCACAGTGGTTATGTTAACCGTCTCTTCTTTGTGTTTCTACATATCAACTATTTCAAAAAACAGTGTTACTCCCATTATTATCACTATCAGTACTGTTTTCGTTGGAACCGCAATTTCCATTATACCAATTGAATTTTTTCAAACTATTAACCCCTATCTTTTTACGGGTTACATAAATTCCTATTTAAGTGCATTCCATGATCCAATACCTTATAGTGCAATATTCAAATTAATGACTGTATGTTTTATTTGGACCGTAATTTTTTTAGGGTTGGCTTTCAACCATTTTATTAAAAAGGATATAACAGACTAATGAAAAAATTCATACTCACAGGTGCTTTTATTCTTTTACATTTTAATACAAAAGCAGACGATAAGATAATTGATCGATTCATTTATAAAACAAATTATCAATTCCATAAAATAAAAGACTTTCAAGCAAAAATGAGCGTTCGGCTCAATGTTCCTGGCTTAAGAATGCCAAAAAAGACTTATAAGGTATATTATAAGCATCCTAACAAATTTAAAGCAGACACTAAAGGATTTGGGATATTACCTAATACTGGTATTTTTACATCGCCAGAAGATAATTTTGACAACTTAAAAAATCTAAAATTAAATAATAACTTGTCTAACGAAGAGGAACATTGTCTTACCATTACTGGTACCTTAATTCCTGATAGTCTCAAAGCGCAATTCCCAAGCGAATATGCTAAGTTAACCTTTGATCCCCTTGTAGATGTAGTAATTGACACCAGTAGGTGGCTAATAAAAACTGTAACAAGTAGAATTGATACTGTAAAATTATTTGAAATAACAAATAATTATAATCTGTATGAAGGAAAGTTTTATTTGCCTAAAGAATCAAAAGTAGAATATTTTATTAAAGATGCTCGATTAGCCGGATGGTTAAAAAAAGATGTGAAAACTCTAATGAATACCAATAACCTAAGTGCCAATAGTGATGTGATAAAGGGATCTATAATAGTCAATTATTCAGAATATAAAATAAATAAAAATCTACCGGATAGAATTTTTAAAAAAAGAAGAACAGATTAAAACTAACTTCTTTTTAAATATACCATAATAGCATTTTGAGCGTGCATTCGATTTTCTGCTTCATCAAAAACTATTGAATGTTCTGACTCCATTACCTCATCTGTTACTTCTCTTCCTCTTTCAGCAGGAAGGCAATGCATAAATAGTGTCTTCTTTCCAGTATTCTCTAATAGATTCATGGTCACTTGGTAATCTGCAAATATTTTTTCTCTTTCCTCTGCTTCTTCTTTTTGTCCCATAGATGCCCAAACATCAGTGTAGATCACATCTGCTCCACGAACAGCCAAATTCGGATCCTGACAAGATTCAAATGTTGAAATCTGTGAATCATGAACCATCTGAACAGTCTTTTCATCTGGATCAAATCCTGAAGGATTACAACAAACAAAATGCATAGGAAGTATAGAAGCTAATTGCAACCATGAATGAACAATATTATTACCATCTCCCATATACACAATCTTGAGATTGTCTAAGTTTTTCTTATGCTCCCATACTGTTAAGATATCAGCTAAAATTTGACAAGGATGATTGTAATCTGTGAGTCCATTTATCACCGGAACATCTGAATATTCTGCCAATTCTAAAATATGTTTGTGATCAAATAGTCTAGCCATAATCATATCATTATACCTTGAAAATAAACGAGATATATCTTTAATAGCTTCACGCTTCCCAATTCCAATATCGTTTGGGCCAAGAAATAAAGCATTACCGCCCATCCATTCAAAACCTGTTTCAAATGAAACTCTCGTTCGGGCAGAAGGTTTAGCAAAAATCATAGCGAGTGAGCGATCCTTAAACGGCTTATATTCTTCTTTGTTATGAAATTTTACTTTTAATTCTTTAGCCAGGTTAAGTAGATCCCAAATCTCATCAGCTGTGTAATCGGTAAGGTGTAAAAAGTGCTTTTTCATTAGGTCCTTTATAATATGTATCGACTTAGATCAGGATCTTCTAATATCCCAGCCAATGATTCTTTAACAATTTTTGCAGTAATTTTAATTTTTTTCTGCCCTCGCTTTGGGTATTCAAAAAGAGGCTTTTCAAGCAACGTAGACATAATCGTATGGAGCCTTCTTGCTCCAATATTTTCCATTTTATTATTTACACTTGAAGCTAATTCTGCAACTGCTCTAATAGCCGCAGAATTAAATTCTAATTCTACATCTTCTGCACTAAGCAAAGCGGTATACTGCTTAATTAATGCTGATTGTGGATGAGTAAGTATTTTTACAAAATCATCGGTTGTTAATTTTTCTAGCTCCACACGAATTGGAAAACGGCCTTGAAGTTCTGGTATCATGTCTGAAGGAGCACTTACATGAAAAGCACCTGCAGCAATAAACAAAATATGATCCGTAGCCACAACACCATATTTTGTATTCACATTACTTCCTTCTACAATTGGTAATAAATCTCGTTGTACACCTTCCCTACTTACATCAGGACCAGACCCACCATTATTACCTACGACTTTATCAATTTCATCTAAGAACACAATCCCATTATTTTCAGTTCTATCTCTTGCTAATCTATACACTTCATCTTGATCAATTAATTTTGAAGATTCACTTTCAATTAAGACTTCTCTAGCATCTTCCACAGACATCTTTTTAGTGCGCTTAGATTTGGGTAATGAGCCTGAAAGCATATCTTTTATATTCATCCCAATATCTTCCATCCCAGCAGGTCCGAATACCTGCATCCCTATTGTGGCCTCATCTGCTATTTCAATTTCAATAATTTTGTTTTCAAATTCTCCATTTTCTAATTTTTTTCTAATTCTATTTCTGGTTCTTTCATGCCGATCTTTCATCTCTTTTGATAAGTTCGGATCTTGCTTATGGCCATCTGGATAAAGGATATCCACAATTCTTTCATTTGCCAATCGCTCAGCAATTTCTATAACTTCATTTTCTTTTTCTCTAGAAACCATGGATACAGCAGTGTCCATTAAATCTCTAACAATGGACTCAACATCTCTACCTACATATCCTACTTCCGTAAACTTACTTGCTTCAACTTTAATAAATGGAGCATTTGCAAGCGATGCCAGTCTACGAGCAATTTCGGTTTTTCCTACTCCTGTTGACCCTATCATAATTATATTGTTAGGCATAATCTCTTCTCTCAACTTTCCCTCTACCTGTTGCCTTCTCCACCTATTTCGAAGAGCTATAGCCACTGATTTTTTAGCGCTATTCTGACCAATAATATATCGATCTAATTGTTTAACAATTTGCTTTGGAGTCATTTCTTTCATGTGATTTCTATTACCGATATTGAGTCATTTGTATAAATACAAAGTCCAGATGCAATTTTCAATGATTCTTGTGCTATTTTTTTGGCTGGAAATGTTGAAGATTTTAGAAACGCAGTTGCAGCAGCTTGCGCATAACCACCACCTGAACCTATAGATACAATTTGAGAATCTGGTTCAATAACATTACCATCTCCAGCAATAATAAAGCTATTTTTTTTATCCATTACTACCAACATAGCATCAAGATGCCTTAACATCTTATCCATTCTCCAGTCTTTTGCTAATTCAACAGTAGCTCTTTTTAAATCACCTTCATATTGCTCTAATTTTTGTTCAAATTTTTCAAAAAGTGTAAGTGCATCCGCAGCAGCTCCTGCAAACCCGCCCAAAACTTTATTTTGATGATGTTTAAACTCACGTACTTTCACAGCTTTTTGTTTAAACGACATATCACCAAAAGTGATTTGCCCATCACCAGCCATAGCAACCTTACCTTTGTGACGTACTCCCAAAATAGTAGTAGCTCTTATTTCCTTCATAAAATTTACTGAACTAATTCTTTGAATAATTTGGAATCACCAGGTAAGACAAGAGTAGTCTTATCATCAATAACCTTTTCAAAGGTTTCTAAAGTCCTGATGAATTCATAAAACTTAGGGTCTTTTGAAAAAGAAGATGCGTAAATATCCAAAGCCTTTGCCTCTCCCTCACCTCGAATTTGCTGAGATGTTTTGTAAGCATCTGCAAGTATAACCGTCTTATCACGATCGGTAGCTGCTCTAATTTTTTGCGCCTCCTCTTCTCCTTCTGATCGAAATTTATTTGCCTGCCGCTTCCTTTCAGCTTCCATTCTAGCATAAATAGAGGCTTCATTTTCTTGCGGTAAATCAACTCTTCTAATGCGAACATCAATTACTTCAATACCATATTTACTCGTTTCTTCATTACTTGCTATTGTAACTTTTTCCATGATAAGCTCACGATTTTCAGTAATGATTTCAACCATATCATGAGTTCCTAATTCCTGTCTGAGTTCCGAGTAAACAATATCATCTAATCTTGTTTTTGCTGTAGGTATAGCTGCTACTGTTTGAAGGAATAGTAAAGGATCTGTAATTCTCCATCTCACATAGTTATCTATAATGAGAGACTTTTTATCTTTACTCAAAATTTCTTCTGGAGGAACATCATATTCTAATAATCTTTTTTCAAAAGAGTTTGAAGTTTGCAGAGGCGCTGGAAGTTTCCAATTTAAACCAGGTTCCTTCAAAGTTCTAACCGGTTTCCCAAATTGTAAAATGACTATCTGTTCCGTTTCATCTACAATAATAATAGTGGATAAGCCAAAAAATGTGATAATAAAAATTAATGCTATCGATAAATTTTTCATTATTTCTTTCCTCCTGCAGTCTTACCAGTATTTAGATTTAAAAGATTTAACATGTTCCCACTGTCTTTATCAGGTACGATTATTTTTTCAATATCTGGTAATACTTTTTCCATTGTTTCAAGATAAAGTCTTTTTTCTGTAATACTCTTTGCTTTCCTGTATTCTTTTAAAATAGTTGTAAATTTAGTTGCATCACCTTCTGCTCTCTTTACGCGAGACTCTTTAAATCCTTCTGCATCACGAATCATTGCTTCTGCTTCTCCGCGTGCTTTTGGTATAACATCATTTCGATATCCTTCTGCTTGATTTATCATCCTATTTTTATCCTCTTTTGCAGAAGCAACATCTTTAAATGCCCCAATTACTTCTTTAGGAGGAGATACATCTTGTAATTGAACTGCAACTACATGAATACCTGAGTTGTAATTATCTAATACTGATTGTAACTGGTTTTTTGTCTCCTCCTGGATGGTAAACTTTCCAGTTGTAAGGGTCTCATCAATTTTATTCCTACCAACAACTGTTCTTAAACTTGCCTCTGCTGCTTCACGAACTGTTAATTCAGGACCGACAATTCTAAATAAATAAGCAACAGGATCTTTAATCTTATATTGTACTATCATTTCAGCATCTACAATATTTTCATCTCCTGTCAGCATCAGACTTTCTTTTTCTACTGTCCTGTACTGCCCATTTTTCAATGTGCGAAAGCCTATTTCAATTCTTTTAACTTCTGTTACTTTTGGAGTATCTACAATCTCAATGGGAGCGGGAAATTTCCAATTTAACCCAGACTGAACCACTCTTGTAAACTTTCCAAAAGTACGTACAACACCGACTTCATCTGGACCAACAATATAAATTCCTGTTGCAAGCCATAGCAAGAGGATCCCAACCAAAACAGGTGTAATTTTAAAATTAAAGTCAGGTATCTGAACTTCTTGATCCCCAACCATTATTCGTCTAGTTGCCATAACAACCTCCTATTTAAATTTGCTTCCTTAATCGAGCAACAGGATATCCTAGTTGATCACGATATTTCGCAATAGTTCTTCTAGCTAAAAGATATCCTTTCCCCTTAAGTTTTTGAACTAATATATCATCGCTATATGGATAATCTTTATTTTCTGATTTAATAATTTTTTCTAAAACTCGTTTGATAATAAATGTACTAATAATAGAACCATCGGATAATTTAATTGAATCTGTGAAAAAATATTTTAATTCAAAAATACCATAGGGAGTATCTGCAAACTTACCTCTGGTTGATCTACTGATAGTAGAAATATCCATATTTATATTATCCGCAATTTCTTGTAATTTTAAAGGCCTTAAAAATTCCATATTCCCAGCGAACCATTCAGGTTGATATTTAATAATTGAATACATTACATTAACCATTGTTACTCTTCTCTGTTGAATTGCCTCTATGAACCACTGCGCAGAATCTATTTTTTCTTTAATAAACTTTTTTGCTTCTCCTTGAAATTCATTATTTTCTACTTGATCTTTATAAAAACGACTTATTCGTAATTCCGGCAAGCCAGAATCGTTTGTAGTAATTACCCATTCATCTCCGTCCTCTCTAACAATCAAGTCTGGAATTACAGTCTGAAATTTATCTCTAAATCCTTCACCAGGGCGAGGGTTTAAATTGGAAATTATTTCAACTACTTCTTGTAATTCAACACTTGAACAATTAAATCTATCTTTTATTTTATCATATCTTTTATGCATGAAATCATCAAATGATTTATCTAATATTGTATATGATAAGGATGATTTTTGATCTTCCAATTGAATCATTAAGCACTCTTTTAAACTTCTAGACCCAATTCCTTTAGGCTCCAATCTTTGAACTTTATGAAGAATTGGTTCAATCTCATCCTCAAGTAAGTTATAACGATCTGCTATTAGGATTAAATCCGTATCTAAATATCCACGTTCGTTTATATTCCAAATAATTTCCTCTGCTATTTCATACTCATTTTCTTCTAAATTAATATATTGAAGCTGGTTTATAAGATTTTCTGAAAAAGTGGTCTGATCCGGAATAGGGACTTCTTTTTTCTGCTCACTAAGATAATAATTAGATTCATTACTGTACATATCTTCTAGTGATACATCCATGTCCTCAATAGGATTGTCTTTTTCCAAATCAACATTCTCTTCTTCAACTGGATCTAATTGTTCCAAAGTGGGATTTTGCTCAAGCTCTTTTAGTATTGTTTGCTCAAGGTTTACCACGTTTAATTGCAGTAATCTCGCATTTAAAACTTGTTTTGGTGCAAGCTTTTGTTTTTGAGATTGTATCTGTTTTAATTTAGTTGCCATTAATCTAATTTAAAATTTTCACCCAAATAAAGTCTCTTAGCTTCTTCATCCTTAGCAAGATATTCAGAAGTTCCCGATTTTAAAATTTGACCATCAAAAAGCAAATAAGAGCGATCAGTTATTGAAAGGGTCTCACGAACATTGTGATCTGTAATTAATACACCTATATCTTTTTCTTTAAGATTATGAACAATCTCTTGAATTTCCTCAACTGCTATAGGATCAACTCCTGCAAAAGGTTCATCCAGCAAAATAAAATCTGGATCCATACATAGGCTCCTCGCCATTTCTACTCTTCGGCGCTCACCTCCAGATAGAGCATTACCTTTACTATTTGAAAGGTGAAAGACTGAAAAATCTTCAAGAAGGTCCTTTGCTTTCTTTCTTTGATCTTTCACACTTAAATCATTTCTCATTTGCAATACTAATTTTAAATTTTCTGCAACAGTAAGCTTTCCAAAAATAGACGGCTCTTGTGCAAGGTATCCAATACCTTTTCTCGCTCTTTTATACATTGGATCACTTGTAATATCTAAATTATCTAAAAAGACATGACCTTTATTTGGATTTATCATACCTGTTATCATATAAAATGATGTTGTTTTACCCGCGCCATTTGGTCCAAGTAGGCCTACAATCTCACCTCTATCTACAGAAAAATCAACTCCCTTAACTACTAAACGTTTTCCGTATATTTTTTCTAAACCTTTAGCATGCAATGTATTATGACGCCGCCTCAATAGATATCACTCCCGGTGACTCCTGAGGGATTTAAAATTCTCCAATTTTCAAGGTCTGCATTTGATTCAAAACCTTTACCAAATAAAGTATCCTTGTCTAGGGTCGTTATCATTATGCTATCTTTAGTAAATAATTTTTCATCTTCTGCAATCCATTGCAACCTTTCTGTAAAGAGCGTGATGCCACTATCTGACTTCGCAATAACATTACCTATAGCTAGCATATCATTAGATTTTTCATTTATTTCCGATTTATCGGAAAAAAGAGTTGAGGTATGGTTCTCTTGTAAATCGAAAAAATCAACTACGACATTTTCATCTAAAATAATGAATTCTTTTTCATTAAATTTTTTTAGATGCCCTGAATTTACTTTAGCTCTTATAAGACCTTCATGAGTCATAATTATAGTAACTCCCCAACTTTCTTGATCTGGTAATCCGTCACTTGAAGGCAAATCATTTTTTCTTTCTTCACTACATGAATAGACTAAAAGTAAGGCAGAGAAAAATATACAAAGTCTCATAAGGTTAGCTTTTCAGAATGTGTTCCTTCATCGTTTTCAAAACATCATCCATTCTTCCCTGATGCTCAATTATCCAAGAAACTGATTCACGAAATGCTCCATAGCCACCCGCTGTTTTTGTAATATATGTTGAAATCTCTTTAACATTTGTTATAGCGTTTGCCACTGCTATTGGAATCCCTACTTTCTCCATAACCGGTATATCAATAAGATCATCACCAACATATGCTATTTCAGAATCAATAATATTATATTTTCTTTTTAATTCTTCGTAGGCCGTGATTTTATTTAAACCCCCATTATAAACATCCTCAATATTTAATTCCTTTGCACGGTATTCAGTTGCAGGAGAATACCTCCCAGATATGAATGCAATTTTATATCCAGCAGCTTTTGCCATAGCAACACCTACCCCATCATTTACATTAAATTTTTTGAATTCTTGCCCATCAGTGCCTTTATAAAAAGATCCATCAGTCCAAACTCCATCAATGTCTGAAATAATCATTTTTATTTTTTTTATTTTGGGATTCAAATTATGGCCTCACGAATATGTTTAAGCTTAATTAGCAAATGTTCAAGTTCTGACAATGGCCACTGAGTCGCTGAATCTGACTTTGCATTATCAATATCGTTATGAACCTCCATGAAAACTCCATCACAACCAGCAGCCACTGCTGATTTAGCAAGCGTGGGTATCATTGCGCGCATTCCTGAAGATGTCAATCCATCTCCTCCTGGAAGCTGAGCACTATGAGTAGCATCAAAAATAACTGGATAACCAAAGTCTTGCATAATTGGAATTGATCGCATATCCGCAATTAAATTATTATAACCAAATTGTGTTCCTCTATCTGTGAGCAATATTTTTTTACATTGATATTCTTTCAATTTATCTACCACGTTTTTCATATCCCAAGGTGCAAGAAATTGGCCTTTTTTTATATTTACGGTTCTTCCAGTTTTTGCGGCAGAAGCTAATAAATCCGTTTGGCGACATAAAAATGCAGGTATCTGAATAACATCCACAACTTCAGCGACCATTTTAGCTTGAGAAGACTCATGAATATCTGTAATGATAGCGCATCCTATTTCTTTTTTTACTTCACTAAGAATTGCAAGGCCTTCATCAAACCCTAACCCTCTAAAAGAAGCAATAGATGACCTATTTGCTTTATCAAATGAACTTTTAAAAACAAACTTAAATCCAAGACGATTTGTTATATTATGAATAGATTCTGCCATCATTAATGAATGATCCCTACTTTCAATTACACAAGGACCTAATATTAATCCCAAAGACTCACCACCAAAACAAACATCTTTAATTAAAATTTTCTTCACAAGGAGTTTTTCACTGCTGCTTTAATAAATTCTCGAAATAATGGATGTGCTTTATTTATTCTACTTTTTAGTTCAGGATGAAATTGGCTTGCAATAAACCAAGGATGATTTTTCACCTCTATAGTTTCTACAACTTTTAATTCTTGATTGATACCAGAAAAGACCATGCCATTTTTTTCAAGCGTTTTTTTATACCTATTATTAACTTCATATCTATGTCTATGTCGCTCTGAAATTTTCTTTTCCTTGTAAGCAGAATATGCCTTAGTACCTACCTTTATTTCACATTCATACGCCCCCAGCCTCATTGTACCACCTTTTATTTTTATAGCACGTTGAGATTCCATCAAATCAATAACCGGATATTGCGTCTTAGAATTAAACTCAGTTGAATTGGCACCTTGCATTTTACAAACATTACGTGCGAATTCGATAACAGCACACTGTAGACCTAAACAGATACCAAGAAATGGGACCTTATTTTCACGAGAATATTTTACAATTTTTATCTTCCCCTCCGAACCACGAGATCCAAAACCAGGTAATATTAACACACCATTTATATGAGAAAAAACTTTTTCAACATCTTTGAGGTTTTTAATATCTTCAGTTTGAATCCACTTAATATTAACTCGTGCATTATTCTCCACGCCTGCATGAACAAAAGCTTCCATTACGCTCTTGTAGGAATCAATTAACTCTGTATATTTACCACACATTGCTATTGTAACTTCATGCTTTGGATTCTTGTAGTTCTTAATAAATTTTTTCAAAGTACCAAGTTGAGGAGTTTTTTTTATTTTTAACCTTTCTTTTATTAGCTGCCCAGCATTTTGTTTATATATTGCCAGAGGAACTTCATAAATACTAGAAACATCCCGACCCTCGATTACATGATTTGGAGGAACATTACAAAAAAGTGCAATTTTATTTCTAACCGATTGTTCAATTGAAAATTCAGACCTACAAAGAATCAGATCGGGAGAAAGTCCTATTTCTCTTAGCTTCATTACAGAGTGTTGAGTCGGTTTAGATTTTAATTCACCACTTGCTTTAACAAAAGGAAGTAGCGTAACATGTACGAGCATGTGATTATGGTAGCCAACTTCAAGAGAAAGCTGTCTTATGGATTCCATAAAAGGAAGACTCTCAATATCACCAACAGTTCCTCCGACTTCACATATGATAACATCATAATTATTTTGAGCATTCACCATATAAATTCTATTTTTTATCTCATCCGTTACATGAGGAATTACCTGAACAGTATCACCTAAATATTCACCTTTTCGTTCCCTTTCTAAAACTTTACTATAAACTTGCCCAGCTGTTGCATTATTATTCTTAGTCATATTGACATCTATAAAACGTTCATAGTGTCCTAAATCCAAATCTGTTTCAGAGCCATCATCCAAAACAAAAACTTCTCCATGTTGATATGGATTCATAGTACCTGGATCCACATTTAGATATGGGTCCAGCTTAAGGATAGTAACCCTTACTCCTGCTTGTTTCAACAAATATCCAATGGAAGA